>CAZQIJ010000166.1:0-9217 GCA_964592955.1 uncultured Anaerolineaceae bacterium | reverse complement strand
GGCCGTATTCGGCGGCCCGTGCCAGATCATCGCTGAGGCTGTTCTGCATGAGGTAGGCGATCTGCGGTGACAGCACGGTTTGTGAGGGCGGGCGCACATTTTCCGGCAGTTCGATCTGCTGGCCGCTTTCATCGGTAATGCTGACAATGACCTGAAGCGGTGCATAGGTGCCCTCATTGGCGATGGTGCTGTAGGCTTCGATGAGGTCATAGAGGCGTACCGGTGTCATCCCTTCGGCAGTGGTGATATCGAACGTCGCGCTGTCTGCAAAATTGATTCCCATCAGTTCGGCAAATTCGCGGAAGTTTTCGCGTCCGAGCCAGTTGAAGGTTTTGACCGCGGTCACGTTGTAGTTATTGGCCAGGGCCTGACGAACCGGAACGGGAACCGGGGCGTTGGGGTTGGTATTGCGCACGGTATAGGCGGTGCCGTTCAGGTCAAAGGTTGAAGGCAAGTTCCACAGGATGGTAGCGGGCGTGTAGTAATCGGTGGGTTCGAACTGGCCGTTCCCATTGAAGTCCACACCAGACAGCGCAGCCGCGTAGATGATGGGCTGGATGAGGGCACCCGGCTGTTGGTAGCTGCGGGCGAAATCTGTGCTGCCGTCGATGTCTTCATTGTAGAAATCTGGGCTTCCCACATATGCCAGCACACTGCCATCATTTGGATTGGTGATCATGATCGCGCCTGTTGTTGCGCCAGAGGCAGCGATACGTGTGAGCTGATTGTTCAGATCGCGCTGCGCGCGATCCTGCAAAGCGGGCACAATGGTGGTTCGTACGGTCCAGGCGCTGCGATAGATCTGATCTGGGAACGCGTTTTCCAGCCGCTGCCGCACCAACGTCACGAAATGGGGGTAGACAGCATCGCTGCGCGCAGGTAAATAGGGGCGGCGCTCAACGTTGGCTTTTTCGATGGCGGTTGGCCCGGAATTGATGCGCTGTGTCGTGACGCACTGCTGGTTATCTGCCAACTGTGGGTGTTCAAAACTCACGCATCCAACCTCTGCCATCTGCACAAGAACAGCATTCATGCGGGCAAAGGCCCCGGCGCGATCTGTGACCGGGTCAAAAATGGCGGTGCTGCCAGGAGCCTGGAACAAGCCAGCAATGAAGGCGGATTCGGCCAGGTTCAGTTCTCTGGCAGATTTGTTCAGGTAGAACTGCGATGCGGCTTCGACACCATACTGTTGGTTGCCGAACGGAAACTCGTTGATGAAGAGTTCCAGCAGAAACCGTTTATCGTAGCGTTGGGTCAGCTCCCCTGCCACCACGACGGTATCCAGCGGCGGAATTGTGCTGCCATCACCCACCACCAGCGAGCGCACAATCTGCTGTGTGATGGTATTATTCGTCTCAACCGGTACCCCTGTCAGGTTATTGATGAAGAGGGTGATTGTCTGGCTGGTGTCCCAACCGGGATCTTCAAAGAAGGTCGGGTTATACAGCGACACAATGGCATGAATGAGCAGGGGCGAAACATCATCAAGGCTCACGCTGATGCGCTCTTCGCCGCTTAGCGAAAGCCGCGCCAGCACGTTGTTGGCAGAGTCCGTCACCGTCACCGTCTGGAACTCTGGCTGGAAGTCCTGCAGGCCGACAATGTCATCCTCATACATTGCGACGGTAGAGGTATAGAGGTTGTTGGCCAGGACGAGGAAGCCAGCCCCACCCACCAGTACCACGCCCACGAGCGCGACAATGAACACGATCAGTGCCACCAGGCCGCGATTGCGCTGGCGGGTTTCGGCTTCAATCGCCGTTTCAGCTTCCAGCTCGGTGTCGTAGCTAGGCGGTTCTGTAGAATCGATGGGTGATTCTACCGATGACCCATAGCCCACCGAGCGCGCTACGATGGTTGCACCGGGGACAGCGGCTTCATCCTGAACCGCTGCCGAAGGCAAGGTCGTTTGCAGGCCGGGATTCTGTATCGTGGGGGATTGTCCTGGAAGCTGGTCGTCCAGGTAACTGCGCCCCACCATTGTACGGTCAGGATCGACCTGAGGAATGCCGGTGCGCGGCATCAGAATATCGTCGTCGGCGTCAAAACGATCGCCCACCGGTACCTGACGCGAGTCGTCCAGGTAGGGCAGAGAGGCACCCGTATAGCTCCCGGTCTGCGCGCCCATGTTGAACTGGACGGTTGCGCCACCCTGCGGCATTTGCGCGCGGAGGGCGGCTTCTTCCTGTAATGCAGACGGCGTTGCGGGCACCCATTCATTGTTCTCATACTTGTACCAGGTGTCTGTTTCCACACCAATCATCCACCAGATCTGGTCATCGTCCAGAATCATCAGGTTGCGAAGCTGTTCCTGAAGCTGATCCTGTGAGATCTGACCGACCTCTGCTGCCTGCCGCAGCGACTGTACTTCGCTTTCCACCTCGTGGAAACGCCGTGCCAGTTCTTCGGTGCGCGGGTCAAGGCGCGGCGCGGCGGCGGCCTGTGCCTCTGCACCGCCTTCAAGCGCGGCCAACTGCTGACGGGCATAAGCGCCGGGATCATCGCCGCTGGCGGCAGCCTGCCCCGCGCCTGCCGCATCTGCCCCGCCTTCGATTGCCGCGAGCTGCTGGCGCGCATACTCACCTGGGTCATAGCCTGCGGCCTGCCCATCCGCGGTTGCTTCTGCTGCGGGCATGGCGCTGGTAGGAGATACACTCTGCGTCGCGTCTGTCTGCGTCAGGGACTGGAGCGCGTTCAGTTCGCTAAGGCTGAACGTCGCTTCCTGATCATCCTCGATGCGATCAAGAAGTTGTAGAAAATCCTCTGGGGCGATGACCTGCTGTGTCGCCCCGCGTTCCGCCTGCATTTCTTCGCTGGTGGCGGTGATCAGTTTCAGAAGCTGATCTTCGGGAGACTCTGGTTCTGCAGGAGAAGCGGGGGCAGGCTGCGTGGCAGCAGGTGCAGCGCCAGCCTTTTGCAGCAGCTCGTCTTCTGGCGACAGAATAGTCGTCTCATCTTCCGGGGTGAAGACCGTATCCTGCGATTTTGGAAGATGCCAGCTACCTGCGGTGGCAGGTTCTTCGTCCAGGTCACGCGGGAGCGTCGGAACACGCCAGCCCTGTGAGGCATCGCGCGGTTCCGGCGCGCGCCACGTACCCGGCTGTTGGGGGGTCTGCCAGCCGCCGGTTGGTTGCGAGTTTTCGTTTTCTTCGTTCTCGGTCTGGCGTGGTGGACGGTCAGACATGGGCTTATCCTGGTTAATATTCCATACGCTTAACAAACCAAACCTAGTATACACCGCATGGGTGGGTTACCGCAAAGCCTGTGGGGAAGCTGGTACGTGGTCTTGTCCTTTGCTGGCGTTGGGTTTCGCATTCGTTCAGTCAGTGTTAACCTTTTTCGTAACAAAAGTCCGTACCCTGAGAACCGTTGGCGATATGAGCGATACAGGATTGTTAGCAATGGCCGAAATTGAGACCGTCAGATTATGGTTGAATGGCTTTATTCCACGTGTGGTTGAGGGCGGGCGGGCGGTGACGGCGGGGGCGCATGTGGGCAAAACCATGCTCCCGGCACCAGGGCTGCCGAATGCCTGTTTTCTTACCGACCAGCGCGATTTCAGCAGCGAACCCGGCGCACCTGCACGCACGCATTCCGAAATTGAGATTGATGTGGCGCGTGGCGTGATCCTGCGCGAGTTCCATAGGTGCAGCGAGACCATACAGGTGAACTGTGACAGCGGCGAGGAAACGTGCCGGAAGGCATCATCTACAGAGTTCATGGGATTCCGGAATTTCTCATCCAGTGGGGACACAATAACGGTTGAGATCAAAGGGTCCGCGCGCAATGCGTGCCTGGAAGTCGCAAGCATTCCCATCTCACCCAGCCTGGATTATGCAGGCATGATCACCATTGCACTGCTAGATCGGCACCAAACGGCGCAAGTAACGTTTGAGGGTCAGATCGAGACGTATCCGGCGTTTGAGATGTATGTTATGGTGAACGGTGAACCGGCGCAAACTGTGTTTCGCGCGCCCGTCGTGCCGGGCCGTACTCCGTTGAACCTTGCAGGTGCGCCAGGGCGCAGTGTGCAGCGGACGATTACAATCTCTGCGTCTCTGAACCGGGTATGAAACCACCTGAAACCTTGCTGTCTTTATGTACATCAGTTATTAATAGCTAGCAATTGTGACACCTGCATCGCGGCAGGTTCTGGCAGCAGCACGGTTAGAACTGAGGTTCGACAAACACCGGCAGAACTCGTTAAAATAGGGCACTCTTGCAGTTAGATTCTGGTTTACTCATGATGATTCCATCGTACAGCAGCCTGATGCTGCCCCTGCTGCAGTTAGCGGGTGATGGCGCTGAACATCATATTGCCCATGCAGTGGAGACGCTTGCAGAGTATGTGGGTGTAACTGAGGCAGAGCGTAGTGAACTTACCCCAAGCGGTGGGCAATACAAGTTCAATTATCGCGTACACTGTGCCAATACCTACCTGAAGAAAGCCGGTCTGCTGGAAAGCACGGGGCGAGGATTATTTCGCATCACGGCGCAGGGACTCAGGATACTTCAGGCGAACCCGCTCCACATCGACCGTGCGTACCTTATGCAGTTTCCGGCTTTTGCGGAGTTTGTCTCGCGCGCTAAGCTTGACCCTCACCTTGACTCCGAGCCAGTGGACTATCTGGAATCCGAGCATACGCCCAAAGAGCTGCTGCACATCATCCATCGTGGCCTGCAAAAGGAACTGGCGGAAGAGCTGTTGGAGTTCATCCTCAGCGCTTCGCCAGCATTCTTCGAGAAACTGGTCGTGGATCTGCTGTTGGCGATGGGGTATTCGCGTGAGCGCACTGGGCACACGCTGGGCCGAACGGGTGACGGAGGTCTGGACGGTTACATTCAGGAAGACAAGCTCGGTCTGGATGTGGTCTATATTCAGGCGAAACGGTATGCGCGCGCCAACGTCGTAGGACGTCCACTTATTCAGGGGTTTGTGGGAAGCCTGATCGGTGCGGGTGCTTCACGCGGCGTGTTCATTACGACATCCCGGTTCTCGAAGGAAGCACGGGACTATGCGCGCAGTATGCAGAATCACAAGATTATTCTGATGGATGGCGCGCAGCTAACGCAGTTGATGGTGGAGCACGGTATCGGCGTTAAGACTGAAGCCCTGTACGTGATTAACCGAATAGACCGCGAATACTTTGATGGTGCGTAGGGCGGCTGTCACGCCGCCCTGCACGATGCGCAGCGGGCTGCACACGGATCCGCGCGTCAGAGCTGTGACTGAACATCGCGCGCCGCACCTGCCCCGAAAGCGATGAGCAGCATCACAAAGAACAAGAGCGCCCAGATGAACACCGCAGGCCACAGCAGCGCACACGCGATGGCCCCAAAGAGCGGTTCGCGCATGACCCATTTAATTGGTTCCCCAATAACGATTGTGATACTTCCCATCGAATTTTCGGCGCGATTCTGTACGTCCTGAACCGAATTTGCCAGATCATTGCCGAAAAACGTCGCAATCAGAAACACGATGAAGCCGACGCCAAGCCCGATAGTAAGATAAGTACGTGTTGACAACATGCGCCTAACACTCCTTATGTTGTACAGTTTGTGGGTTTGCAGAAGCTGCTGAGACGACCGGAATCTGCTCAGCAGCCCAACGTATTGTAACGCCTTATGACGGAAGGACAAGCGGTTGTATGATGAACCACGTGCCAATTGCCAACAGAAATACGCCATACAGACGCTTCACCGTTTGTGAAGGAAGGCCGAGTGCGATACGTGCCCCCAGCAGCGCTCCCCCAGCCAGCCCCAGTGCGATGGGCAGTGCCAGCAGCGGATCCAGCACACCAGAGGCATAGTAACGCAGCACCCCGGGTAAACCCACAGGCAGCAGCAGCGCGCCCAGCGAGGTGCCCACCGCCAATTTCTGATCGTAACGGAAGAATCCGACCAGCGCCGGGACGATGACGGCCCCACCGCCGATGCCAAACATGCCAGAAAAGACACCGGCCATAAGGCCAATACCGAAGGTCGCCGTCCAGGGAACACTGGCAGGATCGGCGGGTTCCGGTTTGCCCTTGCTGAGAGCTGTACCACGACGTTCGGCCATAAATTTGCGCGGCTCCGCAAAGCGCCATCCCATATACATCAGAAAGATCCCGTAGACCTGCTTGAGGGTAACTGCGTCCAGGTTCAAGGCAATTTCTGCACCTACAAGGGTTGTAAGCAGCAGCCCCAGGGCAATGCGAGCAGCCCCGCCCACATCCATCAGTTTGGCGCGGTGGTATGAGATGACGGCGAAGAGACCAACCGGCAGCAGCAGTGCTGACAGCGAAGTTGCTACCGCGCTTTGTGTGGTGAACTGCTCAGCGAAAAAGACGAGCAGCACCGGCACAATCACCACGCCGCCGCCGATACCAAACATGCCAGAGAAGATACCGGCAAAAAAACCAGTAACCAGCAAAATGATCCAGAAGGACATAAACAACGCTCCATGTCGTTAGAGATCTCATTGTCCCGCGCAGACTGGGGTACTTCAATACAGGCGCGCTTCAGACATGACATTTGGCCGTAGTGAAGTGAGGAATATCACGGTGTTTGCGCACCCGGCTTAAGGACGACGATCTGGGAAAGGGTTGAGCTTTCATCGAGATAGACCACTTTCCAATCGCTGAAGAACGTTTGCAGTTCACCAGGGACAAGCAGATACTCCGGGTTTGCGTCTGGTTTATCTGCAAGGTGGCGCTGGTTGAATGTGGCATAGATGATGCGCCCGCCGTCCACAACCGATGCCCGCAGCGCCGGAATATTGGCGCGCTGCAGGTATCTGAAGACACATACAAGGTCATAGCGCGCGCGTTCCGGCACATATTCCTCCAGGTCGCGCTGCAGGAGGTTGATGTTATGCAGGCGGCGGTTGATGATTTCCAGCGATGCACGGTTCAGTGCAACCCGGCTGATGTCGATCAGATCCACGATGTATCCCTGTGTGGCAAGCCATAAGGCATTCTGCCCCACACCCCCGGCCAGGTCCAGCGCGCGCCGCGATTGCCCTTCAATGACGCGCGGCGTAAAGTCAAAAAGGAGCGGATCAGGGGGAGGATAATCGCGCTGTAATCTGCTGGCATAGATTTTATCCCACCGAATGCGGTCTTGTGCAGACATCACCGTTTTGCCGTTTCCTAAACTGCACTACCGTGCCCGCGCGCCGCGCTGCACTGTAGTTGAAAAACAAGAGGGCTATTTCCCCGCGAAAATCGGCGTGTAATCGAGTGCGTCAGGGACGGTGTCCATTGCTTCGGCATCACCAGGGTACAGCATGGCATTGGGGTTACGCCTGCGGCGGTTCAGGAGTTGGTACGCATCGCGCAAGGTGACATAGTCGGGTTCGCGCCAGTTTGCCGACACCGTAAGGCAGTCCATAAGCGCGCGGATGCGCCTTCCGCCAACGCTGTGCCACTGTGCAACACTGTCGTTGATCAGCGCGCGTGCCATCTCGCGTTCTTCACGGGGGACGTAATTCTTGCTCAACTTCTCAAAGAGCCGTTTGGCCTCGCGCATGTTGGCATCTTTGGCCCCGCCCGCCATGGCCTGAAAACTGGCGTCGTCGCTGGATTTTTCGGCAGTGGCAATACTTAGGGCCGCGTGGATGCAATCCGGGGAGGTTTGGGGCCGCAGCGCTGCTGCCAGAGTCGTGATAAGATCGGCCTCTGCGCCGGAATGGAACGCACTGATGCGCGCTGTGGTGCCATCGAGGACAACGTTCAGTGCCATTGCGTAATGGGAGACTGCCTGTAACTGCGAGGCCGATGGCGGATTCTCTGGGGAGACAATCACCCGAACCCAACCGTCTGCCGGTGGGGCCACAAACAGCTTGACGCTGTGGCCATAGGCACGTCCAGGCATGAGGCCGAACGGGTCGTAACGGGTATAGCCTTCTGACTGGAGACTCTCTGCCAGGGTGCCGATCACACCAGCAGGGTCAGGTGAGTGTAGATACAGACTGTGCCACTGTGTCATTCGCGGATTCCTTTAACGGCATATGATCGCGCTTCTCAGCATAGCATACCACACGACCAAATTCAGTAAAGTTATTTTCCGCACAAAGACGCCGGTTAATCTCTGTATCGGCATAGGTAAAGATCAGCGTGCAGCCTGCCTGAAGGGCTTGTCGCATACACGCGGCTTGCAGGCTTAGCAGTGTGGAGGTCGAGCGCACTTCCTTCATAATTGTCATGGCGCTGATGTGTGCCGTTTTTCCGTCATGGTCAAGGCGCAAACGCGCCACCCCCACCGGCAGCCGGTAGCGGTACATTACAAGGTCAATCTGCGACCCGGCTGCAATGCGTGCGATGCTTTGCCCAACGAACACCGGGTCAACAACCTGCGTGACGACTTCGTAAAGCGCATTGCGCCATGTGTACCACCACAGCGCGCTCCCACTCTGATCCGTCACCGCACTCACGTGGATGCCATCCGGCATGTTCGGCGCGGGCTGCGGGTTGTCGTCTGCGGTGTAGATCATCAGCGGCAGCGCATATTCCAGGTGCAGTCCCAGGTTGCGCAGGTGTTCTGCAAACAGGACCGGGAACAGTCCTTCGATATATTCAACGCGCGCGGTACGCCCATGCACCCGCAGCGCTTCAAGCCCCTTTTCCACGTCCTTAATGGAGAGCCAGGCCGTGTTCTTACGGGGCGTCACAGTATTAAGATATGGCAGCGTTACGTCCGGATGGTGCAGCACGTCCACAAGCCCCACCTGCTCGGTTTCTGCGCCATCGTGCAGCCGCGCTTGGGAAAGGTGTGCCTGTACCTGCCTCAGGATGCTCCGTACTTCTTTGACGGCAGCATCGTCCATAAGTTTCTCCAACATCGTGCCTGCTTTCAGCCAACACCATTAGCGTATCAGAGTCAGCCCTGTTTTGTGGTTTCAATGCCGTTAATAGTTCGGTAGAGTTTGGCACATATTCCATTTCTGGACCCGAAGCTCGACATTGCGCGGCAGTTCTGGCAACGGTAACGGCTGCGATGTGGCGGCGCTTTGACGTATTGCGGCGCTTCCACTTTAATGGGGATCGATTATAATCGGCACTCGCGCTGCCAGATAAGCTTCGGATGCTTGAATGTCGTTTATTTCGCCAGAGTTCGTTATCTTCTTTGCCGTGGTTGTCCCACTCTTCTTTGTCCTTCCCCACCGCCACCGCTGGATCCTTCTGCTGATTGCCAGCTATGTCTTTTACGGCTATGGCAGCCTGTGGTATCTGCC
>CAZQIJ010000165.1:0-9239 GCA_964592955.1 uncultured Anaerolineaceae bacterium | reverse complement strand
GGACTGGTGAGGTATCCCGAAGTGCCTATGTATTCGCCTCTAACGTAGCCCCGAAAGGCTGAGTCTGGTAAGCACTAGGGCTACCTTTAGGGATGGGGATGCTTACAAAGACAGCATTTGCCCCTTACGTTCTTCGTTGCGCTCATACTGGCGCTTGGCGGTCAGGTACTGGTCTGGCCAGGGCATGTCGCGGTAGCCGATCTGCGCCGCTGCGTGCAGCGACCAGTACGGGTCAGCCAGGTGAGGGCGTGCCAGCGCGCACAGATCCGCGCGCCCAGACGCGATAATGCTGTTGACATGATCCGGCTCGTAAATGTTGCCCACTGCCATCGTGGCGATACCGAGTTCGTTGCGAATCCTGTCTGCAAACGGGGTCTGGTACATGCGGCCATAAACGGGCTGGGACTCGCGCACCGTCTGCCCGGACGAAACATCGATCAGATCCGCCCCGGCTGCCCTGAACAGCCGTGCGATCTGAACAGCCTCCGCTTCGGTGTTGCCTCCCGGTGCCCAGTCATGTGCGGAAATGCGCACGGACATAGGCTTTTCGTCTGGCCATACTGCCCGCAGCGCCCGGAAGACTTCCAGCGGGTAGCGGCAGCGGTTTTCCAGGCTGCCTCCATACGCATCGTCGCGGTGATTGGTCAGCGGAGAAAGAAAACTGGCGAACAGGTAGCCGTGCGCACAGTGCAGTTCCAGCCAGTCGAAGCCGATAGCGTCGCCCCACTGCGCCGCCCGCACGAAATCCGCCGTCACCTGATCCATGTCGGCGCGGGTCATGGCGCGCGGCGTCTGGTTATTCGGGCCATAGGGGATGGGCGACGCGGCAATCAGTGGCCAGTTGCCCTCCGGCAGCGGTTCGTCAATTTCCTGCCAGCCAAGCTGTGTAGAGCCTTTCGGCCCGGCATGGCCGAGCTGCAGCGCCATTTTTGCATGGCTGTGCGTGTGGACGTAATCAACGATGCGCTTCCAGCCCTGCCGGTGCTCATCCTTGTACAGGCCGGCGCATCCCGGCGTAATGCGCGCATCTGCTGACGGGCACGTCATTTCGGTAAAGATCAGCCCGGCACCACCGTGTGCGCGGCTGCCAAAATGGACGAAGTGAAAATCGTTCACCGCGCCGTCATCGGCGGAATACATGGCCATTGGCGACACAACCATGCGGTTGGGCAGCGTCAGCCCGCGCAAACGAAATGGGGTGAACATGGGTGGAATCGGCCTGGCGTCCAGGCCGCTTTGCCGCGCAAACCATGTCTCGTAATTTTCCAGATAGCCCCGGTCGCGCTGGCGCAGGTTCTCGTGGGATACACGCTGGCTGCGTGTCAGCAGGCTGTAGGCGAACTGTTCCGCCTCAAACGCCGTATAGCGCTGTACGTGCTCAAACCACTCTGTACTGTTGCGGGCGGCGTTCTGTACTTTGGCAACCTCGACCTTGCGCACCGTTTCGTAGGCAGCCAGGGCGCTGCTCAGATCCGTGTACTCGCGCAGCACCCGGTCAAGCGTGATTGCGTCTTCCAGCGCCAGTTTCGTCCCGGAACCAATGGAAAAATGCGCGGTGTGGGCCGCATCCCCCAGCAGCAGGATATTTTTGTGATGCCAGTGCTCGTTGAGGACATGACGGAAGTTCAGCCAGGGCGATTTCAGATGGCTGGCGTTGCTCATCAGGCGGTGGCCGTCCAGGTGCTCTGCGAACAGGTTTTCGCAGAACCGGATCGTGTCTTCTGACGCCATCGCATCCAGGCCTGCCGCGCGCCAGTTGGCCTGCGGGGTCTCCACAATCACAGTGCTGGTGTCGGCATCGAAGCGGTATGCATGCATCTGAAACCATCCCCAGGGTGTTTCTTTAAAGGCGAATGTGAACGCCTCGAATTTTCTGTGGGTCCCCAGCCAGACGTACTTACAATCACGCAGGACGATTCGCGGCTGAAACGCAGCTTCAAACTGGCTGCGAATCCGGCTGTTCGCGCCGTCCGCCGCAATGATCAGGTCAGCGTCCGCGAAGCGCTCCACCTCGTCAATTTCTGCCTCATAGCAGATGCTCACATCCAGCGCGCAGGCCCGCGCCTGCAGGATCTTCAGCAGCTTCATGCGCCCGATGCCGCTGAAGCCATGCCCACTGGAGCGCACCGCCTGACCCTTGAACAGGACTTCGATGTCGTCCCAATGGTAGAAGGCTGTCGCAATCTCGTCGTGGGACTCACGGTCTGCCTCAGCGAGGTTGTCCATCGTCTGGTCAGAAAACACCACCCCCCACCCGTAGGTATCATCCGGGCGGTTGCGTTCATACACGGTGATGTCCCATTCGGGGTGAGATTTCTTAAGCAGAATCGCTGCGTATAGTCCACCTGGGCCGCCGCCCACACACACGACGCGCATGGCGTACACTCTCCACTCATAACACAAATAGTTGCAAAAACGGAAGCTTATGCTTAAAATGTTAAAGCTTAAACCTTTTAGATGTCAAGCATCTGAGTCGGATATGTCGAAACCATCACCTAAACGCCACCGTCTGAGCATCAACGGGCATACCCATGCCGTCTACGAATGGGGTGGCGAAGCCCCGGCAGTTATCTTTTTTCACGCAACCGGGTTTCATGGCCGCTGCTGGGATGAGGTCATCCGGTTGGTGGGTGACCATCACTGCTACGCGCCAGACGCAGCCGGGCATGGCCTGAGTGAAACCCCCGCGCAGCCGCGCACCTGGCAGCAGTACGGGGCAGACGCAGCCGAGATCGCCCGCATTCTGGCGCTTAACGCTGCGGTTGGGGTGGGGCACTCTATGGGCGGTAACGCGCTGGTGAGAGCAGCGGCGGCGCTGCCGGGGGCGTTCAAATCCCTGATCCTGGTCGATCCGGTTGTCCTGCGACCTGAATTCTATGTGGGTGAAGCCTATGACATCGAAAACCATTTTGTGCTTAACCGCCGCCGCGTATGGAAATCGCCTCTGGAAATGTTCAACAGTTTCAAAGGTCGCGGACCGTTCGTAGGCTGGCAGGACGCGGTGCTGCGCGACTACTGCGATTATGGCCTCGTCCCTGAAGGCAAAGTGTATCGCCTGGCCTGCGCGCCCGAAACCGAAGCCCACATCTACAGCAGCACCTACATGAAGCACGCCGCCGATGTCTACGACGCGGTTGCCAGCATCGAAGCCCCTGTCACGGTGCTGCGCTGCGCAATGGGCGTCGCGCAGGGGCCGCAGGACCTGCTGCTTTCGCCCACTGCACCAGATCTGGCATCCCGGTTCAGGCACGGCACCGATGTGCCACTGCCAGACCATACCCATTTCATCCCCATGCAGTCCCCGGAACTGGTGGCTCAGTTCGTGCGGCAGGAGATTGCGCGATGAGGATTGCGGTAGTCGGCGCGGGCACGATGCGATCAGGAATCGCCCTTCCTGCGCGGCAGGCCGGGCTGCGCGTTGTGTTCCGGGGTTCCGGGGCTGGTTTGATGGTCGATACCGCCGTCAGGCTCGGCCTGAACTGGCCACAGGGATTGTTCGAATAGCTGGCGCAGCACAGGCCAGGTGAGCTGTTGGGCGCGCTGAAAGCCCTGTTTGACCCCTGCCACGAAGCGCGGTGCCGTGCTGAACCCTGATCAGCGCACCGGACAATGCGCGGTCGTGGGTGCCGTCACCGGGAAGACGTGGCTCCACGATGACGGCACCTGCTGTCTAGCTGTCTGGCTGAGGGCCGGTATACGGTTTCTCGAACGTGCCGCCGGTGCGCAGCAGACAGATCTGCTGCCAGTTGCCACGATACGGCGAATTCGTCCAGTACGGGGCCACACGCCAGGTGTAGGTTCCCGCTTCCCAGGGCAGCAGATCCCGCACGATTTCACTGGTGGTCGTTTCGCTATCAAACGCGACGCGCGACCCGCTTGGAGAAATGACAATGACGCTGTAGACGTTTGCGCCCGTCAGCCCGGGATACGTGACCACCAGGCGCGCATCCCCTGCCATGAACTCTCCGCTGCGGGTGAACTCTCCGCGCCACTGCGAACACACCTCGGTAGAGAGGTCAAAGACTTCTGGCACGCGCCCATTGGCGTCGCGTGGCAGAATGCGCCCCGTCGGGAAGATGCCGTTGAACGCGACGCTGGTCCGCAGCAGACGCGCATAGACCCAGGCGGGTGAGCCGCCAAAATCGATCTGAAGCCATTGGCGACCATCCCACGCTGTGAAGAAATCCCCCGCGCGGCCCAGCACCACCACCGACATATCGCGCGTAAGCGAGCCGATGCTCGGATAGGCGAAATCCGGTCCGGCGCGCACCTCGGCGCTGTCCGTCGTGACCAGCCCGTAGATCGTTTCGATGTCTGGCACCGACCCCGCGGGTTCGGCACCCGGTGGAAAGGGCGTCTGCGAGGGGGTGAGTGTGGCAGTCGCCCTGCCGCGTTGTGTTTCGCCGGGGGTGGCCGTCAGCGACAGGCCGGCTGCCAGAACGAACACCAGCAGCAGCCCCAGCCCGCGCCGGACGGTTGCGCTTGCCTGGCCCGTGTTTCGATACACTGTCATAGTTCCTCTGCTCTCTTTCTGCGTTCAGCGCCGCGTCTGGACGACGTTTTCTTCGAGATCGTTAACACGTTCCAGCACGGCCTCAAACAACACGCGGGCGTTGATTGCCGCGTTGCGTGCATCAACGGTCGCTTCCGGCGCAATGACACCGCACTGCAGCAGCGGGGCGCGCGCAACCGAGAGCGCTTCTACGGCCTGTGCAAGCTGCGGGACGTAGCGCTGGAGTTCCGGCAGTTCACGCACATCAGACTCGCCGTAGGGATAGAACGCAATCTGAGGCGGCGCATCGCATGGCATTGTTTCGCCGCGATACACGCGCCACCAGAACCCCTCCAGCCCGGTTGCCAGCTCAAGCCGTACATCGATATAAGCGCGCAGTCGGTCGATCTGCGCCTGCTGAAGCTCCACCGGAATAATCAGGCGCGGCACATTTTCCAGCGGCGGCAGGTCAGACGGTTCAAACACCAGGCTCAGGTCCAGGCTGTGCCGGGTGGATGCCGCGTTGACCCACCCCTGGTAACCGAGGTGGTTCACCAGCAGCCATGAACCATCCTGGTTGCGCGCCAGTACCGGGATCGTGACCAGCGGCGGGACGCTTCCCAGTCGCGGTGATGAGCGCAGCGGTTGAGCGCGCAGGATGACCGATTCCAGGATAAACACGGCGAACGGTTCTGCGCGTGTTAGCGGTTGTGGCCCCACGACGCCGGTCATGAAATCCGTCAGCGGCAGGCGTTCCGGGCGAAACTCCCAGTCCAGGTACTCTGCCAGCACCCAGCCGAGATTGGTCATACGCGCCGGACGCCGCACCTCAAACCATGTGCCGTCCAGGTTGCGGCCAACCACCTCAACCCATTCATCTTCAAACAGCGAAGTCGTTGCCTCAACATCACGGGTGGGCAGTGCCCGCGCAAACACGCTGTCTACTGCCACCTGCGCGATGAACTCACCTGTGACGCGTATCCGGCGCACGTCCGCGTTCGGTGTCACTGCCGGTGTCAGTTCCGGTGTCGCTTCGCCGATAGAGTCCAGCGTGGCTTCCGGTGTCAGTTCCGGTGTCGCTTCAGTGCCGCCTGGTGTCATCGTGGCGGTCTGCGCGCTGATCGTCGCGCTGAAACTGATGGACACCCCCAGCAGCAGCGCAAGGACGACCGCACCGGTGAGGGTACGGGTGAAACGTACACGCATCATAAACCACCTCCTAACAGCGGCGGAATCGCATCATCGCTGGTGACTATCCAACCGCGCAGCCCAAAGAAGATATCGCCCGTGCGCGGCTGAAAGCCGACGATGCCGCGCGCGGCGGCCAGGTCAACAGGCGTCACCAGCGGGATAACATCGTGACTTTCCAGCAGCAGCGCATAGGCTTCCGCATACAGCGCTGCGCGTTCCTCACGCGTTTCCACCGGGCAAACGCCGGTTGCATCGGGCGTGCTGGCCTCGGCAAGCAGCGCGGCGGCCTCTGGATGATCCAGCGAAGCCGCGTTGAAACCCCACCAGTCTCCGCTGTTCAGGCGGTCGCCGTCGCGGCTGAACAGCGCTTGCTGCGACGGGTCAGCCGGTGGCGGGGCCAGCCGAACAAGCGCGATGTCGAAATCCTGATTGCGGAGCGAACCACCCGCTTCAAGCGCGATCCCGGCGCGGGCCGCCTGCTGTCGCACAGCCTCGGCAACCGCCGATCCGTCGTGGACGAAACGCAGCCTCAGCGCGCTGTTGTGTGCCACGCTGCTGCACGTGATGCATTCCCGCACGCGGTCGCCGTTATTGTCACGCCAGCCGGCCTGGGTCAGCATCTCCACTGCCTCGTTAAGCTGGCCATCTGCTGCATGGGACTGCGCATATTCGGTGGGGTATGCCCACGAACGCGGTGACACCGGCGCGTAGATCGGTACGCCCAACCCGTCGTAAGCGTAATCGGCAATGCGCGGGCGATCAATCAGCAGCGAGAGTGCTTCACGGATGACAGGATCGCTGGTGATGGGGTTTTCTCCCTGCGGCTCAACCTCACCGCGCTCTGTGTAGCCATCGCGCGGTGAGTTCGGATCCGCGCGGTTGAAGATCAGCACATACGCATCATGTCCCACCACACGCAGCAGTTGGATTTCTTCGCGCTGCGCTGCGGCTTCCAGGTCCGTCAGGCGATACAGCAGGGACCCAGTTTCGCTGAGCGTCGCAGCGGACGGCAGCAGGTTGGATTCTCCGGCCAGGAAGGCATCGATGGGGCTGATGTTACCCGGCGTTGATACAACTTCCAGCGCGATTCCACTGTAGGATTCGCGTCCCTCGAAGCGCGCCCGGTCATTCACATTGCTGACCAGCGCGAATCGTCCACCGGTAACGTAGAAATCACGAAGGGTGGGGGTACGGTAGCTCGCTCCCCGGTAGATCTCGTTCCATTCGTGCCATGTGCCCACGCGCTGTCTGAGCGCCGAGTCCATCAGCGTCTCAAGGTTGGCAACTTGTGTATGCACGGCACCGATTGACGTGTTAAGCAGCGGCAGCGCCCCGCACGAGACGTTCTCGAAGGAAAGCCTTACTGTAGTGTGGTTCACCACAGTCATCCCCGTGACGAGAGCGCCCCACGGGGCATTGAGGATGTGGTCGCGCAGGGTGTGTACCGTTTCGCCCAGCGTGACCGGCATCCCATCGCTCCACAGCAGATCGGTGCGCAGGCGAAGCGTGATGGTGTTGGCGGTGCTGGTGCTGGATTCGACGATAGCGAAGTTATCCGGCGCGGCGTAGACCAGCGAGTCATCCTCACCCTGTTCAAACAGGGTCGGTGTCGTCAGCACGTCCTTCAGCGCTGCATACTGCGATGACACAATGCGGATTACTCCGGATGGCCGTCCGTCTGGTTGGGCCTGTGCCGCTGCCAGCGCCGGAAACAGCGCCAAAAGCAGCAGCCCGCACAGCGTCCGCCAGCGTGGGGTGGGACGCGCCCAGGCGCGTCCACCCTTTCTCACTTGCTTGTTGACCGAAAAGCGCGTGTCTAGGTTCATGCCGCGCCTCCTAAGGTGCAAGCTGGCTGATGGGCACCAGCAGCGGCAGCCACACGGTAAAGTCTCCGGTGCGCAGGGCTTCGTCTACGCCAGACAGCACTTCGCCGGGCGTACCCGCCGGAAGCGGGGCGTTATCTGTGAGCGTGACGAAACGCTGATAGCGCTGCGACGCAAGCGCGCTGTAGACCGCGCCATACACCGCGTGCAGCGGCGCGTAGGTTTCGTCCAGGCCTTCCGCCTGGGCCAGGTCTGCCAGCGCCTGGTCGAAGGTGCCTTCGATGGCGTGAACAACCGCCCGGTTAACCAGTGGCGCAGGGTCGGTGGGGTTCAGGCCGGCAGCCAGCGTGAAATCGGTGATGGCCAGCCCGAAATTCCCCAGGCGGGTATAGAGCACCCCGCGATGGGTATAGGCATCTGCGGCGGTTTCGTCCAGCGCGACGGCGGCCTCGTAATCCGCCAGGGCGCGCTCAACGTCACCCAGGAAAGTATAAGCGTACCCGCGTTTCACCAGCGCATCGACGTTCGCGGGCGAATTGTCCAGCACGCAGGTATAGGCGTTCAACGCCGTCGAATACCGTGACCGTGCGAAAGCTGCATCCCCAATCCCCAGGTAGTAGGACTCCTCGGGGAGTGACGCGTCTACCGGTGCTGCGGGGCACGGGTCAGGTGTCGGTGCAGGGGTTGGAGCCTCAGATTGCGTCCATCCCACCTGCGTGACCAGCAGCAGCGCCACCGCGACTACTGCCAGCCTCATAAACCATTTCGTCGTAACCATCAACGTGCCCTCTTATCGGTTCTGCAGGAACGGGCTGATCTGAAGCAGGGACCCGTCATCCAGGCGGAAATCGAACGTGAAGCGCGATTCCAGCGCGCTGGCAGCGGCGGCGATACGTTCATCAACGAACGCGCCAGAGTAGGTGACCAGGTCAAGGTAGCTGCGGTATTCCGCCAGCGCCTGTGCGGAGCGTACCGTGCCCAGCAGCCCATACAGGCGGGCCTGTTCGGTGGGGACGGTCATCGCCGGGGCATCGTCCGGGCGGTCCGGGTTGCGGATTTCGGCCAGGGTTGCATCAATGCCGCTGTTGTCGATGGCGTTCGAGACCAGCGTCACAGCCGCGTCGTAATCCCCCGCGATGGCATGCATCAGCGCACGGTTGTTGATGGCTGGCATGAACCCGGAGTCGATACTGAGTGCCCGGTCAAAATCGGCGACTGCGCGTTCTTCATCGCTCTGCAGCGCATAAGCCACCCCGCGATTGTTGGCAGCGGCGGCCAGACCAGGTTCGAGCTGACTGGCGCGCGTGAAATCGGCGATCGCGCGTTCCAGCTCGCGGGTGCGGATGTAGATTTCGCCGCGCCCCATGTAGGCCGGCACGTAATTGGCGTCAATCACGCGGATCACGCACGTAAAGGCCAGTGTGGCTTCGCTGATGCGCCCGGCTTCCATATAGGCCGAGCCTTCGCCCATATAGTAGGCGACGCGCTGATCCTCTGGTTGTCCCTCAAACGCGGGGCAGTTCGGCGGGGGTTCCAGGGTCGGTTCCGGTGTCGGTATGGCGGTCGGTGTGGCGTCCTGCGCCATCAGCGGCAGAGACATCACCAGCAGGGCGGCCACGAAAGCAAAGGCAAGAAACAGGCGGTTCAGGTGACGGGTCATGGTACGGGTTTCCTTTCGCATTTTGTGTTTAGCTAAGCATCGTCTACAAAACGGTGAAACGGCTTCGGTGCGC
>CAZQIJ010000164.1:3531-9372 GCA_964592955.1 uncultured Anaerolineaceae bacterium | reverse complement strand
TCGACCTGCTGGACGGGCTGGCATCGTCTGTAGGTCCGGTGACCGCAACCAGCGGCGGCATCGCGGTATGGGCGCACGTGGGCGGTTTTCTGGTGGGGTTCCTGATGGCCTTTGTGATGATGTCCTTCAGGCCGCTGCCACCGGTTGACCCATTAGGAAATCTGGACTAAGGCTGATGTGGTGAACGGGGACGCAGAACGTCCCCGTTTTTTGTGGGGATGCTGTGGCCCATGCTGTTGGCGAAGCCTGCCCTCGCCCCAACCTCTCTGCCTGACATGCCTTCGGCACTGAGCCAGGGACTTAATTATCCTGGGCTTTCATCCCATTTGCCTGGCCGTGCAGCGGCGGCAGGAAGAGGGCCAACGAGGGGGTGAGGGCACTACGGCACAGCAGGTTGTGACATTCGTCTGGCGATATTGGCGCACGTCTCCATTTGCGCAATTCGGAACAATGTTAAAATACAGGGTGTGAGAGTCCGTCCATCTACCGAAAAGAGTTAACGCAATGACCTCTGTTGGTACCCCTGAAAATCCGCTCCGCGTAGCAATCATCGGCTCTGGGCCGTCCGGTTTTTATGCGGCGGAACGCCTGCAAAAAGAAAGCGGCCTCAGCGTTGAAATCGACATGTTTGAGCGTCTGCCCACGCCCTACGGTCTGGTTCGCGGCGGTGTGGCCCCGGATCATCAGAAAATTAAAACGGTGACAAAAGTTTATGACAAGATCGCTGCGAACCCCAGTTTTCGTTTTTACGGACACGTCAACTTCGGAACAGACATTACGCACGACGAAATCGCTCGCCATTACCACGCAGTGATTTATGCTGTGGGCGCGCAAACCGATAAACTGCTGGGCATCCCTGGTGAAGAACTGGCTGGCAGCCATCCGGCGACAGAGTTCGTCGGTTGGTATAACGGGCACCCGGATTACCGCGAACTTTCGTTTGACCTGACCCAGGAAACAGCGGTGGTGGTGGGCGTGGGTAACGTTGCGATGGATGTTACACGCATCCTTGCGCGTACCTGTGATGAACTGGTGACCACCGATATCGCCGATTACGCGCTGGAGGCGCTGGAACACAGCCGCGTAAAGACCATTTATGTGCTGGGAAGACGTGGCCCGGCGCAGGCAGCATTCACCAACCCGGAAATCAAGGAACTGGGTGAAATGCTGGACGCAGACATCATTATTGACCCACAGGAACTGGAGCTGGACGAACACAGCGCGGCATTCATCAAAACCGACCGCACCGCAGAGAAGAACGTTCAGATTATGCAGCAGCTCGCACAGCGCGCCCCTTCGGGCAAGTCGCGGCGCATCATCATGCGCTTCCTGGTCTCCCCGGTCGAAATTCTGGGCACCGATCGAGTAGAAGCGGTCAGGATCGTGCAGAACCAGCTCGTGAAGCGCGATGATGGGTCGCTGACAGCCAAAGCGACGGACAAAACAGAAGTGATCCCGGCTGGGCTGATTTTCAGGTCAGTGGGCTATTACGGCGTCGCACTGCCTGGTGTGCCGTTCTACGAAAAGTGGGGGGTGATCCCCAATCATGAGGGGCGCGTGCTGACCGCCATGAACGGCGAACAGGTCATCGGGGATTACGTGGTCGGGTGGATCAAGCGTGGGCCAAGCGGCATCATCGGAACCAACAAACCCGACTCGGTTGAGACGGTGGAGAAGCTGCTGGAAGACATGCGAGATGGCAAACTGTTCGCGCCCGATGCGCCTACCCGTGAGGCAGTAGACGCGCTTCTGCGCGAACGCAGCGTGCGCGTCGTCACCTATGCCGATTGGCAGCGCCTGGACGAATTGGAAATCACTAACGGCACTGCCAGTGGCCGCCCCCGTGTGAAATACACGCGGGTTGAAGACATGCTGAATGCCTTAGGCGCGGCACAGCCAGATACCGCCGGGGATTAAGCCGGGTTAACACGCGGCGGCAGCAGGCGTTCGGTGTCTCTATCCGCAAACCGTCAGACGGGCGACGCGCCTGCTGCGTTTACGGATAGGTTCTAAGACACGCTCGCAGGGCCGCCCGCTAAAACCCCTGTGGCAGCGCGCTGCGGCGGCTGCTACAGGGGTTTGGCAGCGCTGTCAACCTGGCGGCGGTGGCCATCAACCGCGATAAGATGGGGCGTAGCACTGATCTCGATCAGGTGCCACGCAGCGTCGCGCTGTTCCAGCGTTGTGATGGATGTGTTGGTGATGTGCGTAACGGAGATCATCTCTTCATCGGCAACCAGTTTGCGCAGCAGCATCCGAATGGTGCCACCGTGAGAGACAAGCGCGATTTCCTTCCCGCCCCTGGCCACAATTTCCTGAAAGGCTGCATAGGCGCGTGTTTGAACCTGCCGCTGCGACTCGCCGTTGGGGATGACGAAATCCATGTAATTGCTGTTGAACTGCGCGAGTTCTCTCGGATAGCGGCGGTTCACCTCATCACCAGTCAGGCCTTGAAACACCCCGGCATTGGTTTCACGCAGACGCTGGTCTGCCTGGGGCGGCACGCCGACCCCCTGGCCAATGACGACGGCGGTATCCCACGCACGGGCAAGGTCGCTGCTGTAGATAGCATCTATCGAATGCGCTTTAAGATGGTCGGCCAGTAACTGGGCCTGCCGACGCCCTTCGTCATTCAGGGGGACATCCACCACACCCTGCCAGCGCCGCTCGATGTTCCAGTCGGTTACCCCGTGCCGGATAAGAAGTACACGCATGTTTAATCCCGTCCACTTGACGTGCTTAACTGAAGACGGCAGAATCTAAAAACATTTTTCATGATCCGTCAACACAGGAGATACAAAATCGTGGCGCACAACACCACTCATGGAGCGCATGAAGATACAAGCAGCGCCCACAATACCGGACAGAACGCCCTCACCCTAAGCCTTTCGTTTCTGGCAGGCGCAGGGCTGCTGATGATGATCACCGCGCTGATCATCGGAACCATCAACGGCGAAAGCGCAGGCACCAGCGTGGGCCTGTTGTTTGTGCTGGGCATTGCCGCCCTGATCAGCGGGATCGGTGCCTGGCTGGCCGTAGCACGCCCCTTTGAACATTTTGACGACATTAACGTGCCGATGGACAACCACCCTCATGGACATCCGGTTGAAGAACATGGGGAAGTGCATGTGATGGAGGCACTCCCGGCGAGTACCGGTACAGCCGCACAACTGCCTGAACATGCCTCCGGCGCGCACCACTAACCCATGCCAGAGATCCCAGAACGGACCCCGGTAGGCGACGTTTTCACCGGGGTGGTGCTGCATCATGAGCGGCCTCTGCAGGAGCGCGATGCAGACGCAGCAACCGCACACACGCTGCTGGCACTAACCGCACTGCCAGATACGACGCCCATGCTCGAAGGCGACATTATCGTGCGGTACGGGGTGCGTTACCTCGGAAAACCACATGTTTCGATTGTGCCGGGGCTGCTGGCGCTGGATTATGGCGATATGCTGACCGGTCATGAAGCGTTTGACTTCATCTTCAGGCGCGGTGACCGCCATCCCCGCGCAGATGTTCTGGGATACCGTAGTGACGGCAGCGACGAGATGATCACGCTCAAATGGCTGGATCTGGCGCTGACACCCGAAGTGCTCGTTTACCGTGATGCTGCGGATACCCTTCCTTTTGCCCGCCCTGAAGCACTGATCGCCCCGGCAGACGCGCACCTGCCGGAACGACTGCGCCTCTATCTCCCAACGTTCGACAGTTTCGCCGCATGGACGGCGAGTTTGGATATCCCCAATGAGTGACCTGGATACGATTTTTGAAGACAATGTGCCGCCTGACCACAAGTCGGGTGTGGTGGCGGTGGTGGGGCGGCCAAACGCGGGCAAGTCAACGCTCATTAATGCCATTCTCGGCCAGAAGATCGCCATCGTGACCCCCAAACCCCAAACCACGCGCAAGCAGCAGCTTGGCATCTATACGGAACCGCGCGCGCAGATCCTGTTTGTAGATACGCCAGGGCTGCACAAACCGCAGCACAAACTCGGCGAATATATGGTTGAGGTGGCAGAGCAGGCCCTGCGCGATGCGGATCTGGTGCTGTATCTGATTGACATCAGCGCGCCGGTACATCCAGGAGACAAGAGCATCGCAGAGATGCTGGGCACCGTGCGCACCCCTGTGGTGCTGGTGCTCAACAAGGCCGATCTCGCCCCGCAACGGGATGTGACCGATTACCTCGCACTTGTGCCGCATGTCAGCGCGCACCGCCTCAGCGCCCTGAACGGCGACGGGGTTACGGAACTGGTCAATGATCTCATCGCGCGCCTGGCAGAAGGGCCGCGCTACTACCCGATAGACCAGTTAAGTGAAGTGACCCTGCGGTTTATGGCGGCAGAAACCATCCGCGAGAAACTGATGCTCCACACCGAACAGGAAATCCCACACGCAGTTGCGGTTGAGGTGCAGGAGTACCGCGAACGCGAAGATGGCACACACTACATCAATGCGGTCATCTATGTGGAGCGCGATTCGCAGAAAGGCATCATCATCGGCAAGGGCGGCGAGATGATCAAGCGTATCGGGGTTGAAGCACGTGCGGAGCTTGAAACTGCTGTAGACGCCAAAGTGTATATTGACCTTCATGTAAAGGTCCTCAAAAACTGGCGCAGCGAAGAAGACCTGATTCGTCGCCTGGGATACCGCATCGCCAAACCGGATGATCGCTAGGGTCGGGTGATTCCTGGCTGCCAGGCGCGGCACAACTGCTGATTCTGGGGTATGATTCGCGTGGATAGGCGGTTGATGGTGCTTACCCTCTGTCGATGGCCCATCGGTTGATGGTGCATCGGTCGATGACGTGAGCCATCCCAACCACATCCAACCACTTCAGGATGTCAAAGGAGTAATACGCATGATGAAACGTCTCTTGGTGTTTGTGCTGCTGGCGGTGCTGGCGATGGGTGCGACTGTGCAGGCGCAGGATTCGCTGACCTACAACACCCCGGTCACCGGCGAAATGACGGAAACCGACTATGAATTCACGTATAAGTTTGATGGCACCGAAGGCGATGTTGTCGTTATTGACCTCGAGCCGGTAGATCCGCTGGGTGACCTGGAAAACCCGATCCTGATGCTGCAAGGGCCGGATGGTGACATGGTCGGCGATACGACCGATTTCTTCACGTTCGGCAGTGTAAGCCTGGCTTTGGAACTGCCATCCACCGGCGCTTATACCCTGACTGTCACACGTGCGGATGGCGATGCAGGCGAGAGCGTGGGTGAATTCACGCTGGAGGTCATCCAGGCCGAAGCGCTGGCGGTGGGGGGTGCGGTCTCTGGCAGCACAGACAGTGACAGCCGCACACAGTATTACTATGTGAACGCAGCCCAGGAATTCGGCGTCAGCTACGAGAAGCTGACTGGCGACTTCTATGCGCAGCTTGCCGTCAACCTGATTGACGAAACCGGCAGCCTGCGTGAAGTGGCTGTGGCCAGCGGCGATGAGGCGGAGCGCCTTGCCCTGGGGTCGTTTGACGCAGATACGCTCTATCTTGTGACCATCAGCAGACCGCTGTTCTCGTTCGCGTTCAACACAGTGACCGCAGAGTACGAACTGCAAGTGACCGAAGCACAGTAGCTGTAAAGCGCATGACGCGTGTTATGGCCGTGCTATGGCCGTTGTGATGTCCAGAAAGCAGTGTGCGGGGCGGCAGAAATCTGCCGCCCTGTGTTATTCCCCGGCCCGCTAATCCCAGCAGGCAGATCCTTTCGCGTAGGAGACCAACACGGGCGCATTCGGATTCTGGCGCAGGTTTCGTGTTCTTCGGGACGGCATGCGGGTCATCCCCTGCCAATCCACATATCTGCTGGGGCGAAACTGTGTGTTTG
>CAZQIJ010000164.1:0-3521 GCA_964592955.1 uncultured Anaerolineaceae bacterium | reverse complement strand
CCCCGCCAACGCACAAACGCACGCTTGTAGCGAGAACGCCAAGGTTGTGTTAAATTACCCTTCGCAAAGTGAAACCGGGTTTAACAGGTTATCCATCCTCGTTAACCCGCCCTTTAACGATAAGTATTATGTATTTACCAAAGGGAGATGTGCAATGAACAGACACCTGAAAGCAGTTGTCCTGCTGCTCTTGACTGTGCTCACGCTCAGTCTGGTGCTGCCCGCTGCCGCCCAGGACGGGGAATTGATGACCGTATCCGCACCAGATTGCGAATATGGCGGCAACTTCCAGTCGATTGAGGCGGTAGACGAACTGACCGTTAAGTTCACGCTCTGCAATCCTGACCCGGCATTCCCGTCGAAGGTCGCTTTCTCCGCGTTCCAGATCTACCCCTCGGAATACCTGGAAGCAACTGGCGGCGGTGGCCCGGAGTTGTTCCAGAACCCGGTAGGCACCGGCCCCTTTAAGCTGGAAACCTGGGACCTGGGCAATGAAATTGTGCTGACACGCAACGAAACTTACTGGGGTGAAGCAGCCCTTGAACCCACAGTAATTTTCCGCTGGAACGCAGAAGCCGCCGCACGTCTCACCGAGCTTCAGGCTGGCACCGCCGATGGTATCGATAACGTAGGCCCCGGCGACTTCGAAGTTGTGCGCGGCGACGCGAACCTGGCGCTGTTCGAACGTCAGGGTCTGAACGTTTTCTACATCGGCATGAACCGCGACATTGCCCCCTTCGATAACGAGATGGTGCGCCAGGCCATTGCCCATGCCATCGATAAAGAACGCATTGTTGCCAACTTCTATCCCCCCGGTTCGAGCGTAGCCACCCAGTTTATGCCGTCGGCTATCCCGTCTGGTTACACCCCCGAAGTTGAACCCTTCCCCTACGATACCACGCGCGCTGCTGAACTGCTGGTTGAATCTGGCGTAGCGCTGCCGATCACGGTCACGTTGAACTATCGCGATGTTGTGCGCGGCTACCTGCCGACCCCAGGCGTTGTGGCGACCGATATTCAGGCCCAACTGGAAGCCGTGATGGTGGACGGCGCTGCGGCGTTTGATGTGACGGTTGAAGTGATGGAATCGACGGCCTTCATCGATGAAGCGCTCAGCGGTAACCTCGGCTTCTACCTGCTGGGTTGGGGCGCAGACTACCCGGATGCCACCAACTTCCTCGATTATCATTTCGGTGCCAGCTCCAGCCCGCAGTTCGGCGAACAGTTCCCAGAAATCACGGAACGGTTGACGGCAGCGGCACAGCTCGAAGATCTGGCCGAACGCAACGCAATCTATGCTGAAGTGAACACCTACCTGCGCGATTTCGCCCCGATGCTCCCGGTGGCGCACGGCGGTTCCGGTGTGGCTTATCGCGCCGCCATCGGTGGCCAGCCGCACGCCAGCCCGCTGAGCAACGAGAACTTCTCTGTGGTGGAAGACCCGGATGACGACAATTTCGTGTGGATCCAGAACGGTGAACCGGGCGGTATCTACTGCGCGGATGAAACCGACGGCGAAGCGCTGCGCGTTTGCGAGCAGGTCAACGAATCGCTGCTGGGCTACGAAATCGGCGGTACGGCTGTGGTTTCAGTGCTGGCCGAAGACTACAGCGCCAACGAAGAACTGACGGAATGGACCTTTACCCTGCGCCCCGGTGTCACCTTCCATGATGGCTCGGCATTCGATGCCAACGATGTGGTGATGTCTTATGCGGTTCAGTGGGATGCTTCTCACCCGCTGCATGTGGGGCGCACGGGTGAGTTCTACTACTTCGCCGCGCTCTTCGGGGGTTTCCTCAACGCACCGTCTGAATAAGACGTGGCACGCCTGTGTTAGCGTAAGTCTCACTGGCAGGGGCACCGTCTGTGTGCCCCTGTCAGTTCTGTGTGCCCTGCAAAACAGCAAGCCGGATTGATTATGGCTACATTTATTCTGCGACGTGTGCTTTCGGCCCTGCCCGTCCTGTTTGGGATCATCGTGGTGACGTTTGTTCTGGGGCGGTCGATTCCTGGCGACCCGTGCCGTGCCATCCTGGGAGAGCGCGCCAGCGATGCCGCCTGTGCGGATTACATCACGCGCAACGGCCTGGATCAGCCGATTACCAACCAGTTCGCCATCTACATGGGCAACATTCTGCGCGGCGACCTGGGACGCTCGTTCCGGTTTGAGCTGCCGGTGTCGCAGATCCTGGCGGAGCGCCTGCCCACAACGATTGAACTGACGTTTACGGCGATTATTTTCGCGACGCTGGTCGGTATTCCCTTAGGCGTGGTTTCGGCCTACCGGCACAATTCGGCAGTGGATGTTGGCACCATGATAGGGGCCAATGTCGGCGTTTCGATGCCGGTATTCTGGCTGGGGCTGATGCTGGCGTATCTGTTCGCCGTCATACTGAAAGATACGCCGTTTGTGCTGCCGCCGTCAGGACGGTTATCGCCAGGGTTCAACCCCACCCCTTTCTACATTCAGTGGGGACTGGCAGAGAACAAAGCGGCTGCCGACGATTTCCTGGTGTTTATCTCCAATTTCAACATCCTCAACGGCATCCTTACCCTGAATTTTGACCTGATCGGCACCGCGATCCGGCATCTTATTCTGCCGTCAATTACAGTCGGGACGATACCGCTGGCGATTATCGCCCGCATGACGCGTTCCACCCTGCTGGAAGTGCTGAACCAGGATTACATTCGCACGGCACGCGCAAAAGGGCTGCGCGAATTCGTGGTTGTGCTGCGGCACGGGCTGCGCAATTCGCTGCTGCCGGTCGTCACCATCATCGGCCTGAACTTCGGCTTTCTCATCAGCGGAGCGGTGCTCACAGAGACGATCTTCAGCCTGACGGGAATCGGCAAAACGCTGTTTGACGGCATCACCGCGCGTGATTATACGCTGGTGCAGGGGGTCACGCTGGTCACCGCAGTCGCCTTTGTAGCCATTAACCTGGTTGTTGACCTGCTGTATGGGTATCTTGACCCGCGTATTCGCCTGAGCTAAGGAGCGAGGACAGGATTATGGAAGCGACCAACAAACCTATCTCCTTAGGGCACAACACCCACGCCACACAACCGGCGCGTTCGCCCTGGCGCGACCTGCTGAGCCGCCTGTTTCGCAACCGCTCTGCGCTGCTGGGCATGGTAATCATCGGGCTGCTGTTGTTTGTGGCCGCATTTCAGTCCCAGATCGCCACGCACGATCCCCTGCTGTCGATGATTGGCATTCCGGGTGAAGTGCCGCCGATCCCACGCAAACCCCCGTGTGCGCCAGCGTTTGGCTGCGAAGATCCCCTGCACTGGATGGGGCTTGACCTGAACGGGCGCGATGTCTTCAGCCGGATTGTGTATGGCGCACGTACCTCACTGATTATTGGCCTTCTGGTGGTTTCGGTAGCGGCTTCGGTGGGGGTCTTCATCGGACTAATCGCAGGGTTTGTGGGTGGCTGGACGGACAATATCATCATGCGGCTGATGGATGTGCTGCTGGCGTTTCCATCACTGCTGCTGGCCATTACCATTGTGACGAT
>CAZQIJ010000163.1:0-9389 GCA_964592955.1 uncultured Anaerolineaceae bacterium | reverse complement strand
CACACATAATAGTCACGCAGGGGAGAGGTCTTGCTGCGACGCGCTTCTTTGAACCAGGGGTGCTGGTCTGAGGTGTGATTTACCACCAGATCCGCAATGATGCGCATGCCGCGCCGGTGCACTTCGTCCACCAGCAGCCTGAAGTCTTCCAGCATCCCAAAGGTGGAATGAATACCAAAGTAGCTGGAAATATCGTAGCCGTCATCCTTCAGAGGGGAAGGGTAGACTGGCGTCAGCCAGATGCAGTCAATCCCCAGCCATTCCAGATGATCCAGGCGTTGGCGCAGGCCTGCGAAATCCCCCACACCATCGCCGTCGCTGTCTGCGTAGGCTCGTGGATAAAGTTCGTAGAAGATCGCGTTAAGAAACCACTCCATAGTATCTCCTGTATACGTGCGCGCTATGCGTCGCAGCGATAACTTTGCTACAAGTTATGCAGCTTTTGCAGATGGTGAATCAACGGCATGACATCGGGTTCGTCCCCGGCGCGTTTGCCCAGAGGATCAACAATTTCGTCATCTCCCAGCAGCGCATGGGCAACGTTGGCAACACCGTTTGCGAGGGCTTCAAGATCATAACCGCCTTCCAGCGCAAAGACAATGTGCCCATCACACAATTCTTCTGCCATTCTCACCAGTTCATGCGTGAGGTGCGCGTAACCTTCCAGGCTCAGGCGCATCATGGCGAGGGGGTCTGTCCAGTGGGCATCGAAGCCTGCGGAGATCAGGATCAGTTGTGGCCGGAAGCGGCGCGCAGCCTTCCACACGATTTCCTGGTAGAGCAGGCCAAAACTCTGGTCTCCGTGGCCGGCTGGCATAGGGATATTGATGGTGTAACCACGCCCCTGATCGCGGCCAATTTCATTGGCGAAACCGGTGCCAGGATAGAAGGGCGACTGATGGGTCGAGATAAAAAGAATGCTGTCGTCACCATAGAACATATCCTGTGTGCCGTTACCATGATGCACGTCGAAATCGACAATCATCACCCGCTCGACCCCATAGGCTTTCTGCGCATGACGTGCGGCGATTGGCACATTCCCCAGAATACAGAAGCCCATCCCGCGGCCTTCCAGGGCATGGTGCCCCGGCGGGCGAACCACCGCCAGCGCGTTATCGGTTGTCTGCTTCAGAACGGCATCCACCGCCGCAACCACACCCCCCGCAGCAAGCCGCGCGATTTCAGGCGTTTGGGGCAGGGCATAGGTATCGGCGTCAAACCAGGTATGGTGATGCCCTGTCATCCAGTTCAGCATCGCCAGGTATTCTTCGGAATGTACCAGCAGAATCTGTTCATCCGTCACCGGATGGGGTTCTATACGCTTCATGCGAGCAGCGAGGCCGGTGGATTCCAGCTTCTTCCAGACGGCCTGGATACGTCCGGCATGTTCGGGATGCCCAGGCATATGATGTTCGATATAGCGCGGGTGAGTCACGTAAGCAGTGGTCATCGAAAAAATCTACTTTCTGACTGTACAAAGGTTATGCTTCGCTCTATTGTACACGCGGCAGGCATGCCAGAAGATACCAAAAAGCATCCACGCGCTCTGTGTGCGTGGATGCCTGTGATGAGACGAAACAACGCGCCGAAACGAAGCAATGAAACACGGCCTGCAAAACCGCCTTGCAGCGTCAGTTAATAGATCGGCACGGCATCTATGGGGCCGCGTATCCCCACAAATGGCGCATAGATCCAACCAACACGCCCTTCCCACCGCACATGAAACCAGAAGTTCTGTCCACCCTGGATAGTGCGCCCCAGAATGTCAACTTCGCCACCCCAGGGGATTTGCCCCAGCAGCGTCGCGCGCTCACTGGGACGCCGCCTGAAATTCATCACCGAACGGGTGACACCGGTCACACCTTTGCTGGGCGCGTTGTCGATCTGGTCGAAGATAGTGCCTTCGGTATACACGCTGGAAAAATTACCCGCAGTGATAAAATACCGTCCAGATACCCATCCGCTGCTGTCGCCGATGGAGATGCGAAACCATTCGTACAGCCCTTCATCGGTATTGCGGGCCAGGATGGGGTAAGAGACATCCGGGCGCGCAACCGCGATCAGCGATGCACCCAGGTACGGCCCGGTGCGCACCGCCAGACCGCGCACCTGCCGCACCGTGCCGATGGCAGGAGGCAGCGGCGTAGCGGTCGGCACTGCGGTGGCGCTACTGCCACCGAGCACCCATTGGATCTGAAGCAGCGCCTGCTGGTCATAATCCACAAAGCGCGCAACCAGGGTATGGTTACCCGCCGACAGATTAACCGTGAACGTGGATTCGCGGTAGGTGGTTGATCCCGGTTCCGGGAAATCGGTCAGTTGGGTAACCACCGTTTGCCCGTCAACCGAAAACTCAACACCGTCGTTATAGCGAATGAGGAAGGTATAAGCACCGGCAGTGGCGAAGTTCTGTGTGGACGAAAACACTGCCGAAAAATCCGCCGGGACCGCGATCGTGGCACCGGCACCGTCGGTGGGGACGCCGGTCCCCCAATCCTTATTGATTCCGTTTGGAAAGCTGGCTGTGACGGGCGTGCCGGTAAAATTCGTGGAGGGATAAAACTGCGCAGTCCAGTTTGTGCCGAACGTCTGCGCGTATACCGGCCCGGATACCATAATTGAGAGCACCAACACGATTAAGAGCGCTGAGAGAATAAAAAACGCACGCTTCACCATACGTGACTCCAATCCCTTGATACAGACTGACAAGCACCTGACCCCCGCCGTCCCTGCTGAGGGGATGGGGTGCCAGATCGTCCACATGCCCATTATAGACGATTATGGACGGGGTGACGATGCACATAAACGTTTGATGCGAATCCGAAACGGAACGCTGCGGTTTTTCGTATACTGAGTGTATGAGTGAACGTGCAAGACAAGGAGATCCCGATATGAGTAACCAACCTCAGAATGACCCGCAGCGTACCATCACCGAAGAACTGGAAATGGCAGGCAGCCAGTTGCTCGAACGGGTGCAGGATGCCATCCGCGAAGGCAACGTGCGCCGTCTCATCATCCGCACCGGGGATGATCGTGTGCTGCTGGATACCACACTGACCGTTGGCGCGGTCGCTGGTGCGATGGCGCTGGTGTACTGGCCGTTGGCCGCCATCGCCGCGATTGCCGCCGCTGTTGCCCGCGTTAAGGTCGAAATCGTGCGCGAAGTGGTGGATGCTGAAGCGGATGTTCCAGGTGGGCGCGCTCGCATCGAAATCCAGAGCGACGACGAAGCCTAAGCGCGATGCAACCCGCACTCGCCCGGCCCCAGGCTGGCAGTGCCCTATCTGCAACCAATGCGGGCTTCTTATACAGCCCGCATTTGTTTTCACTGAGGCCATCAGCAGGTACAATGATGGCGCAGGAAGCAAAAACCAGAAAGTGACCGGCACCGTGAAAATCGTCATCTTCTCCATGACGCCGCTGTTCCCGAAACATTCGATGGGTGGCGCACAGAAGCAGCTAAAGAATGTTGCGCTGCATCTGGCGGAAACCGGCCACGATGTGACCGTCCTCTGCACCCGCCGCCCGGATACAGACCAGCCGTTTCGCTGGCACGAACGCCTGCAAATCATCCCTGTCTTTCGCTTCAAACAACCCTATCCTGAACCCTACGCTACCCCGGTATACAACATCGCGGCGGCCATCCAGGATATGGGCGAGGCGCTGCTTAGGGCCGACCGTTACTACAGCCACGACGGCGGCCTGATCTTCCCCTACGTCTACCAGGACATTCCGACCACCATCTCGCTGCGCAGCATCCTGTTTTCCGAAACGCTGCAATCCGCGTATCTGTTTCAGGGGGATGCGCTCATCCTGCCTTCGGAACACACCTTGCGGGCTTATCAGGCTACAGTTGGCCGTTTCTTCCCGGATTTTGAGCAGCGGGCGAAAGCGATCTATAACGGGCTTGATCTGACATGGTTCAAACCTGCGCCGCCGGATGGAATCAAAGCCATCATCAACCCAGAGCTGTACGGTGATGACCTGGTACTGTATCCACACCGCCCGGAAGATTCGAAAGGCATTCGCCAGACGATAGCGCTGGCCGATGCACTGGTTAACCAGCATCACCTCAGGCGCGTTCGGGTGCTCATCCCCAAATGGATTGACAACAACGTGTCTGGTGAAGTGCGCGCCTATTACCATGAACTGCGCGAGACCATCTCTGCACGCGGGCTGGCCGAGCATTTCGTGTTCCACGACTGGATACCCGATGACCTCATGCCGGAATATTACAGCCTGGGGGCGTTAACGCTGAGCCTGGGCAGTTATGTGGAAACATTCGGAAACGTGGCCTATGAATCGATGGCCTGCGGCACCCCGGCAATTCTGGCGCGGGTGGGGCCCAACCGCGATGTGCTGCCTGAAGCGCTGGCCTATAAAGTCGATTATGATGACATCAGCGGGGCAGCAGAAATCGCGGCAGGCATCATCCGCGAGCGCAGGCGCACACCTGAACCGGCGCTGGCCTACCTGCGCGAAAACCTCTCGCTGCAGCGCATGGTGGCGCAGTATGCTGATGTCATCCTGAATGCACGAAAATCTGGGCCGATGCCCTACAGACTGAATCCGATTGCTGAAGGAACACGCATGGTACTGGCTCCCTGGTGTATACGCACCGCACGCGGCATCTACCACGATTTCCGCGCAGAGTACAGCAGCGCGTCGCAGCTTCTGGCGCTGGCCGACGGGGTGACGCTTACTGCGGAGAATTTCGACAATGCCATGCAGTGGTACCGGGATGGATACTTAGTCCCGGAAGGAGCCTGAGCGATGAACAAAGCCTGTATTGGCATCGGATCGAACCACAACGCCGAGGACAATCTGCGTGCCTGCTTGCCACTGCTGGCGCAGCAGGTAGAAGTTATCGCAGTGTCGCCCGTGTATCAGAGCCGCGCAGCAGGCGGCGGCCAGGATTATCTTAACGCGGTGGTCGTCATCGAAACCGAGCTTGACCCGGTCAGCCTGAAAGAGAATATCCTGGTCGAAATCGAAACACAGTTAGGGCGGGTGCGCGGCCAACCGGAAGTCTCGCTTGACCTGGATATTCTTCTGTTCAACAGCGAGCAGTACGATTTTGGCAAACGCCAGATCCCGGACCCCGCCATCTACACACAGGCTTTCGTGGCCATACCACTGGCTGACGTGGCTCCTGACTTTGTACACCCGGTGGGTGGCGAAACGCTGCGCGACATTGCGGCGAAATTCCCCCTCCTGGGCGGCATGACCGTGCGCGACGATGTTTCGCTGATGCCCCCACGCTGACCCGGCACAGGCGCTCAGGCCCAGTTCCACGCATACCAGATCGTCAGCAGGTTGAACCCAAGCCCTACCACAATCAGGAACTTATCGTAGGCGGAAGGGTAGGTGGGCAGCCCAATGAGGTTAAACCCAAAGAAAAAGATGGCGGCAGCAATGTTCAGCAGACGATTCGCCGGGTAATCCAGAATCAGCGACAACACCACCATCAGGATTGGGATGAGCATCAGCATGGCAATGCCCAGCCACATGGCTTTTGTGATCTTCATGCGCTCGGCTCCCAGTTGGCCGTCCATAAAATCGCCGCTGAAGATCCGCAGCACATCACCCAGAAGGTACGTGAGCATCAGCGCGATCCATAGTGCCGAAAGGATAATCCGTACATCAACCATGATCCTACTCCATGAATTTCTGCTGCGCTGTGCAATGTCACTGCTGTGCGCTGTTTATGCGTGTGATGACGACGTTCCCCTTCTTTGTGCCCGCCGTCCACATAACGATGGGCGTCGGCAGTCTGTTCCAGAGGATAACATCGGTCGATGACTGGTCGCAGTGCCCCCGCTTCCACCAGCGCTTTGATGTGCAGCAAATCTTCCCTGCGCTCAGACGACATCCCGGCCAACACTTTCTGGCCGCCTCGCAGCGATGTCCACAGCATCTGCGCAAACTCCCGGATTCCTCTGGCACCTGCCAGGTAAAGCCCTTGCGGTTTGAGCGCGCTTTTCGCACGCGCAAAGGGCAGTTTCCCCACTGTGTCGAAAATCACATCGTATGTTTCGCCGCTGCTGGTGAATGGCTCTCGCGTATAATCGATAACCTTGTGCGCTCCCAACGCTGTCACCATTTCTACGTTGCGCGTGCTGCATACCCCGGTGACTTCTGCCCCCAGGTGGCGGGCAATCTGCACTGCAAACGTCCCCACACTGCCGGAAGCGCCATAGATGAGCACGTTCTGCCCAGGCTGGATCTTTCCGATCTTGTGTAGAAACGTCCACGCAGTTAAGGCACCATTGGGTACGGCAGCGGCTTCTTCAAAGGTGAGATTTGCCGGTTTGAGCGCCAGGCCACGGCCCTCAGGCATCCGTTTGTACTGGGCATAGGCACCTCTATCGGTTCCATCCAGGCCAAAGACCAGATCGCCCTTACGGAAATGTGTGACCGCTTTGCCCACCGCTTCAACTTCCCCTGCCAGTTCCACCCCCAGAATTGGCTTGCGGGGCTTACGCAAGCCAAACATCAGGCGGCTCATCAACCTAAAACCAGGCGGGACAAAGACAAAGCCACGTGCGTTGCAGTCCCCGGTTGTCACCGTGCTCGCGTGTACCCTGATCAGGACTTCATTGTCCTTGGGGGCGGGTTGGGCGACCTCTTCCATATGCAGCACATCCGGTGAACCGTACTCTGTGTAGACAACTGCTTTCATGAGACTCCTCCATAGCGTTGCGTCGTTCTGCGTAAATGGGTGTGAACATTGGCCAGAACCTGGTGGTGCCCTAACCGTCTGTTCGGGTAATAACAGGCTGATCGCTGGTACGGTAGTTCCACAACCGCACCAGCGTGCCCCCGCGGCTTACCAGCGTGCCTACTGCGGTTATCACGACAAGGATCTGGGGCATACTGGCGATTACAGGTGTGTTGAGAATGTCTGGGTTGGCAGCCGCCAGACGTTCGAAGACGGGCAGGTACAGCACAAAATACAGACAGATCATACCGAAGACTTCCAGCAGCGTTTGCAGCAGCCACGCGCCAACTCCCCAGCGATTGCGCGCCAGCACCAGCAGATGCAGGACAAGGCTGGTAAGGTTAGATACCAGCAGCAGAAACAACCAGAACAGGGGTACTGCAATGACAGCACCAGGATCGCTGGTGCCAAACTGAAGGGTTAATCCACCAACATTCAGGTAATAGATGATGGCGAGCGAGACGATAATGCCAAGCGCGATGCCCAACGTGGTTTCAAAGCGGTCAACAACACCCGGATCATCAACCTTTGGCAGCGCAAACGGGTTGAATGGAATCTCTGTCACCGGGCGTTTTGCGCCAACCCGTTGAATCACGGCAAAAATAAGCACCACCGCGCCAGAGAAGACCGCTGTGGCCGCGACAGCGTCAATACCTGCCTCCACAATCAGGTTCACATAGTGCTGCGGCGGCGAAATTAACACAGCGAAGAGATGCAGAAAAATCACCACTGCCGGGACAATCAGCCAGCCGTAACGCAGGATCCCTATCATAAAAGGGTAGAGATCTGGCCCCACGAGGTATTGGTCTCGGTTATAGGAGATGGCCAACCGCCAGGGATCACCCAACTCGGCCAGAACCTCAGCGACCTCCCCCTGGGACGCCGCTCCCGCGTAGCGGTCATCCAGTTGATCCTGAATCTGCGAGCGCAGTTCTGCTTGGATCTCGGCCCGTTCTGCAGGAGGCAGGTAACGGCCCACCTGATGCACATAGCGCGTTATTAAGTCACTCATGTGAATTCTCCTGCAGCATCTGGTGCATCACTGTGACTGTTTCGAACCATTCTGCGCGCAGCGTCGTTAGTACAGCGCGCCCCAATGGGCTGATGCGGTAGTACTTACGGGGGCGCGCTTCTCCTACCTCCCACTCGCTTTCCAACAGTCCCTGCTTTTCTAAACGCCGGAGAAGGGGGTAAAGCGTCCCCTCTTCGATGTCCAACCCCTGATCCGTAAGGCGCTGGATAAGGTTGTAGCCATAACGCGCGGTCTGCATCTGGCTGAGCACCGCCAGAACCACAATCCCGCGCCTAAGCTCCAACCGGAGTTGATTGAGCTGTTCGTCTGCATCGGTCATATACTGTGCATCCTATAGTGCTGTGTGTCGCACAGTATCACTATACCGTGTGTCGCACAGTATTGTCAAGCAGCCAGATCCAGCACTGCCCAACGCTGTGTGGTGTGATCTGCATCGCCTCGCGCGGCTGGCATCACTTGACAAACTTCAACATATCGATTAGCATCAAATTCGACCGTTATCGAAATAAGGGAGAGAACCATGCACCCAAACCAGACCGACGATCTGCTCGAAATGCTTAAGGCATTGGGTGACAAAAGCCGCCTGCACATTCTGCGGCTGCTGACCGCGCGTGAGCATACGGTAGGGGAACTGGCTGAACGTGTGGAACTTGGGGAACCCACAGTCTCACATCACCTGGGGAAACTGCGCGAACTGGGCTTCGTTACCTTACGCATGGCAGGCAGCCAGCGCTTTTACCGCACGAACACAGCAGGGGTGGAGCGCTTTAAGCGGTTGGTGAATGACATCGAACAAATGCCGCTGGAACCCGAAACCGTTACCTCAGACGAGCATTGGATCGATGTGCTGGGATGGCCGGATGAAGAGGCACAGGTGCTCCGTGACCACACACTGAACGGTGTCCTGACCAGCCTACCCACCAAACAGAAGAAACTTCTGGTGATTCTGCGGTGGCTGGCGACACTGTTCCAGCCACAGACGATGTACAGCGAGGCAGAGGTCAATGCGGCCTTGAAAGCCGTATATGCCAAAGATTTCGTCGGGCTGCGGCGCGATCTGATTGACATGGGCTACCTGCGGCGCGAGCGTGGAGGCGGCAGGTACTGGCTGGCTCCTGCGGAAGAAGGGTAGGCCTGCGCCGTTACACCGGTTAACGCTCCTGCTGTTTGCGCCAATGGCCGGGTGTTATCCCGATATACCTTCTGAAGACACGGGTAAAGGCAGGCACATTCTCGTAACCGACATGGTGGGCAATCTCATCGATGCTGGCAGCGGTGGTCTGCAGCAGGCTGCGCGCCACATTCAAACGCCATCGCCTAACGTAACTCATGCAGCTTTCCCCCATAACCTCTGTGAAGCGCGCTGCGAAGCGGGATGGTGAGAGGTTAGCCTCTGCCGCCAGGCGGCTAACCGACCAGGATTCGCCTGGCGACTCGTGAAACCGGTATGGGGCCTTTCCCAGGCCTGGGTCCTGGATGACCCGCAGCCAACCCCGCAGCGACTCGCCAGACACCTGCATGTAGGCACGCAGAATGTCCACACACATCAGCTCAAGCAGGCGCTGGGTGACATAGTCTGAACCATGACCGCGCTGCATGATTTCGCGCGTCAGCAGCGCTGGAATGGTCAGAGAC
>CAZQIJ010000162.1:0-9395 GCA_964592955.1 uncultured Anaerolineaceae bacterium | reverse complement strand
ATACAACATGGGCCGCGAGCTCGCCACCACCAACGATCAGGAAAAACTGGCACAAACCGCGGCAAAACACATTGGGGAGGTGTTTGATAGTCAGGTCGCGCTGCTGTTGGTAGACAAAAACGGGCAGATTACGCTGCATGGAACAAGCCGTCTGCCAGAGCAGTTAACCCAGCATGAACAGAACGTCGCTCGGTGGGTCTTTGATCGCGGTCAGCCCGCCGGTCGCACCACGCAAACGCTTCCCGGTTCTGAAGGTCTGTATATCCCGCTCAATACAACGCGAGAGCGTATCGGCGTTCTCGGAATTTACCCGACTGATCCAAAACGATTCCTGTCACCAGATCAACTGCATCTGCTGGAAACGTATACGAACCAGACAGCGCTGGCACTGGAACGCGCCAGGCTGACACGGGAAACGGAACAGGCACGAATTGAGATTGAAACTGAACGACTGCGGACGCTGCTGCTGAGTTCGGTTTCGCACGATTTGCGCACACCCCTGGCGGCCATTACGGGAGCAGCCAGCGGTTTGCTGCAAGGTGAAACCGCGCTAACGCCGCATCAGCATGAGCTTGTCCAGATCGCCTATGAAGAGGCAGAACGGCTGAACCGTCTGTTGGGCAATCTGCTGGAGATGACACGGTTGGAATCCGGCGCGATCCGCGTCGAAAAAGAATGGCAGCCGCTGGAAGAAGTCATTGGGACGACGCTGGCCCGGATGGACAAACAGCTTGACCAGCGCATGCTGCACACCCGTTTGCCCGAAGACCTGCCGCTGATTCCGATTGACAGCCTGCTGATCGAACAGGTGCTCGTCAACCTGCTGGAAAATGCTGTGAAATATACGCCGCCTGGCACAGCGATTGAACTCTCTGCCTTCGCTGATGCCGGGGAAGTTACCGTTGAAGTTGCGGATCGCGGGCCAGGGCTGCCACCGGATGAAGCGGTGCGCATTTTTGATAAATTCTATCGCGCGAGCACCAGTGCAACGGGTGGTATGGGACTGGGTCTGACGATCTGCAAGGCCATTGTGGAAGCGCACGGGGGCAAAATCTGGGCAAGTAATCGTCCTGACAGTGGCGCAATCTTCCGATTCACATTACCTTTAGATGGAGAACCACCACAAATGGTGATGGAAGATGAACGCACAAATGGGTGAACCGACAAAATCACCTGTCGTACTGGTCATTGAGGATGACCCGCAAATGCGACGGTTTCTGCGCGCTACGCTCACCGGCAATGGCTATTCACATGTCGAAGCGACTACAGCACAGGAAGGTATCAAGCAGGTGAGTTTGCAGCACCCAGACCTCATAATTCTGGACCTTGGTCTGCCAGATATCGATGGGCTGGAAGTTACGCGCCAACTGCGGGAGTGGACGAATACGCCGATTATTGTCTTGTCTGCGCGCGATCGGGAGAATGACAAGATCACCGCGCTGGACATGGGAGCGGATGATTATCTGACGAAACCCTTCGGCACTGGAGAACTCCTTGCGCGGCTGCGCGTGGCCCTCCGCCATGCCATCCTTGCCTTACAGGGTACAGACGAGCCAGTATTCACAACGGGTAACCTGCGTGTCGATCTGGCCCACCGTCAGGTATTTGTTCAGGATGCCGAAGTTCATCTGACTCCCATTGAATACAAACTGCTGCTGCTGCTCATTCAACATGCCGGAAAAGTGGTGACAGGGCGGCAGCTTCTGCATGAAGTGTGGGGGCCGGGTTATGTGAAGGAGACCCATTATCTGCGCGTGTATATGGCGCAGCTCCGCCGAAAGCTGGAAGCTGATCCAGCACGCCCGCGCTTCCTGATGACCGAGGCAGGTGTGGGTTACCGTCTTAAAGTCGAATAGCAACTGCTCAGGTAGGTTCTGCTGCGCTCTTTTTTTCTCATCCCCCCTGCCGCTTTCTCCCACTGAGGGGCAAAGGGGGTGAACCGCAGGCCAGAAAATCCCCGCCGCTGCGCGGGCAGGCGCGGGAGATTTAGGGGTGCGGGGGCAAAGATACCTGCGTAGTACAGAACGGCGTAGATAAGTGCGCAGCAAACCATCGCTTGTGCACGGGCGCGGCATGCTGTACCCAACTGCTCTTGGATTTCTGCCAACGTATCGTAATTACGTTGAAGATTGACAGCCTGTGAAGTGTTGAATGACGCATGTGTCGCAGCAGAAGCCGGGGCTGTTGCAGTGTCTGCCGTATTCCGGGGCAGGGTCGAGGTGAAGGTAGCAAGCCCCGCGAGGATGCGTTGCCCAGGAAACCCGGTGTGAACGTGCTGAAGAAAACAGCTTGACACTTTTGTTCGATTTAATTATCCTTAGCGCTACTGGGAACGCTCCCAGAAGAGTATCAGGAGCATACATCAGCCTGTGGTTTTCATGTTGGTGGTAACGTGGTACCACAACATGCGCCGGGCAGTATCCAGGGGAATCCGCATCATGAATCTAGAAGACATCGCACACAAAGCTGGGGTCTCACGCTCCACAGTATCGCGCGTTATCAATGGCGAACCCTACGTCAGTGACAAGACCCGCCGCAAAGTTATGGCCATCATTGAGCAGGAAGGATTCGCGCCGAACCCGGCGGCGCGTATGCTGGTTACACAACGCACGAACGTGATAGGCGTCGTGCTGGCCAACAGGCTTGATGAAGTATTTTCTGCAGAGTCACCGTTCTACTTCGCAACCCTGCTGCAGGGGATTTCTGATGTCACACATGAACGCGATTATGCAATGCTGATGTGGATAGAGCATTCGCGCGAAAATGTGGAGCAGTTCAACCAGCGGATCATCAAAAACCGCATGATGGACGGGCTGGTACTGGCGTCGTCAATCATGCCGGAAGACACACTTCTAAGACAACTGGTGAAGAGTGAAATTCCGTTTGTGCTGTTGGGGCGTCCGTTTCAGTTTGAAGACCGCATCAGCTACGTAAGCGTAGACAACGTTGCGGCAGCACAGCAGACCGTGCAGCATCTCATCGCGCACGGTCGGCGGCGCATCGGCCTCATCACAGGGCACATGGAAAACGTTGACGCGCAGGACCGCCTGCTGGGATATCGCCGGGCGATGCGTGCTGCCGGGTTAGCGGATGACGCCGCGCTGATCGCGGAGGGTCGCTTCAGCAGAGACTGGGGATACAGCGCCGCGCAGCAGTTGATCCGGCAGCGCGTTGATGCGATTTTTGCAGGCAATGATGCCGCTGCGATGGGGGCCGTGCAGGCCATTCAGGCCGCCGGCCTGCGCGTACCGGACGACATCGCCGTGATTGGGTTCGATGACCTGCCCATAGCCACGCAGCTAACACCGACACTAACCACCGTCCGCCAACCGATTGTGCAGAAAGGTGCCAGGGCAGCGACGCTGCTGATTGATCTGATCGAGGGGCGCGCGCAAAATCCCACCCAGATTCTGCTGCCCACGCAGTTGATTATTCGCGAATCCTGCGGCACAGCTTAGCTGGGGGGTGACGCGGTCATTGCGTGAGAGGGTTGATCTGGTTTTCGTGATGTTGTTGACAACCCGATTGGCATATGTTAAATTCTGTTTAGTGCTGGGAGCGCTCTCAGTCCAACCAAGAGAATTATTGTATGAGCGCCAGGGAAATTGCAATTATGAAGAGACTAAATAATGTCATTATTGCGTTACTTGTGCGAAGCGTCACAATAGAAGGGTGCTGCACGCCATGCCGCTGGTACGACTTTTTGCGGCATTCTGAGAGCGTTCCCAGAAAATCACTAACCCCCATCCTAAGACGCCTGGCGCTTCAGTTGATGATCCTGCCCAGGGGCGTTCGCAGACGAGGACAGCGCGAACACAGTGCTGGTGTTCAATTGTTCCTCCCAACTCCAGCTTCCTGCCCACTGCCTGCGTGAGGGAGACACCCGCAGTGGTTATGAAGAATGCCAAGGTAACTACAGTAAACAGGAGGAACAATAGATTCAGGATACCCATTCCGCCATCTTTAAGCAACAACGTTCATCCGAAAACGACTTGATGAAAGGATCCACGATGAAAAAGCTGTTTGTTCTCGTTTGCCTGGTGCTGTTGGCGGCACTGTCGGTTTTCCCTGCCGTGGCGCAGGACCGTGTTCAGATCGTATGGTATATCGGGCTGGGTACAGGCGCGCAGCCTGAACAGCAGGAAGCACAACAGGCCGTGGTTGACGCCTTCAACGCCAGCCAGGATCGCATTGAGCTGGTGACCAATGTGGTGGAAAACACTGTCGCCTACGATACGCTGAGCACCCTGATTGCTTCAGGTCAGGCCCCAGACATCATCGGGCCAGTGGGCAATGACGGCTCTAATGGTTTCGGCGACCAGTGGCTGGATATTCTCCCGCTGATCGAGTCTACCGGTTACGACCTGAGCCAGTTTCCAGAAGAACTGGTGAACTTCTACCGCAACGGCGACGCTCTCGAAGGTCTGCCGCTGGCAAATTACCCCTCGTTCATCTTCTACCGTCCCGCGCTCTTCGACGAAGCTGGCCTGAATTATCCGCCCAGCGCATATGGTGAACCGTATGTGATGCCAGATGGTACGGAAGTTGAATGGAACGTGGACACCCTGCGCGAAATCTCGATGATGCTCACCGTTGATGCCAACGGCAGCGACGCCACGATGGAAGAATTCGATCCCGAAAACATCATTCAGTGGGGGTTCGATTACCAGTGGTACGGCGATGGCCGCCAGATCGGAACGATGTGGGGCGCGGAACGCCTGTGGAACCCGGACACCAACGAAGCGCAGGTGCCGGAAACCTGGCAGGCTGGCCTGCAGTGGTGGTACGACGGTATGTGGACCGACCGCTTCATCCCGAACGCCGCGCAGGAAGGCAGTGATCTGCTGGGTGCAGGCAATGTGTTCAACTCTGGCAACCTGGCGATGGCCGTCACCCACCTGTGGTATACCTGCTGCCTGGAAGGCGAAGACTGGAATATTGCACCCACCCCGTCCTATAACGGTGTGACCAATGCCCGCCTGCATGCAGACACCTTCCGCATCCATGAGAGCACCGCTCATCCCGAAGAAGCCTTCGAAGTCCTGGTCTACCTGACCGGCGAAGCCTCGCTTGACCTGCTGGCTGTTTATGGCGGCATGCCTGCGCGTGAAGGCGACCGTGATGCCTTCTTTGCGGCTCTGGACGAACGGTATACCCAGGGCGTGAACTGGGATGTGGCGCGCGAAAGCCTGGCCTACCTGGATGTTCCCAGCCACGAAGCGTGGTTCCCGGGATATCTGCGCGGACGCGACCGCATGAGCCAGCTCATCACGAAGCTGAACAGCACGCCGGAACTGGATGTGGCAGCCGAGATTACCACGTTCGTCAGCGACCTTCAGACGATTGTGGACGAAGCGACCAGCGAATAACGTCACGGATCTGTGCCAGGGTTTGGGGCGGTGTTTGCCCTGCGGCAGCCACAGCCCCAAACCAGGCCATCACGCACACCCGTTCTGCCCCTAGAATTGACGGAGAAACTTGCATGACCTCAACCAACAACCCCCGCTCTCTGGCCGTTCCAGCGCCAGCACAGGTGTGGGGACTCAACGTCCACCGGATGCGGCAGATCTGGGGTATCCTCTTTCTGTCTCCATGGTTGATCGGGTTCATCTTCTTCACGGTTTTCCCGATGGCCGCATCCTTGTTTCTGTCCTTTACGAGCTACAATCTGAATGAACCAGAGCAAATCAACTGGATTGGGCTGGACAACTACCACCGTATGCTCTTTGTGGACCCTGTGGTGGGCAGTTCGCTGGCCGCTACCGCGCGTTTTGCCGTTATCGCACTGCCACTTTCAATACTGCTGCCGGTGTTTCTGGCGGCGCTGCTGAATTCGAAATATCTGATCGGAAAACCGATCTTTCGCACGCTATTTTATATGCCCTACATGGTACCGGTTATTTCTGCGGTTTACATCTGGCTGGGAATGCTGAACAGCGAAACCGGTTGGATCAACCGCATTCTGGCGGATGTATTCGGCATCACCGGGCCGAACTGGCTGAACGATACGACGTGGATTTACCCGGCGCTGAACATCATTGGCTTGTGGGGGATTGGCAATGCCTTTCTTATCACCCTGGCAAGCATGCAGGGTGTGCCCACCGAACTGTATGAAGCGGCAAGGGTAGACGGGGCAGGGCCGGCGCGCCGTTTCCGGCACATCACACTGCCGATGATTTCCCCGGTCATTTTCTACAACCTCGTGCTCTCGGTCATCGGCCTGTTCCGGTATTTCTAGATCCCGTACATTATCTCTCAGGGGACGGGACGGCCTGGGGGTTCCACAATGTTCCTGAATATCCATCTCTACAAAGAAGCGTTTGTGAACAAGGAAATGGGGTACGGTTCCGCTATCGCCTGGTTCCTGTTCGCCCTGGCATTTGTTGCCACTGTCGCCCTTTTTATGACCAGCCGCTACTGGGTTTATTATTCGAGTGGAGATGAGTTTTAATGGCTACCCGAACCATCACCAGACCACAACCGGAAATTCGCGCGGTGGGCTATACCCATCAGTTGGGGAAATTTGGCGCTACCGCGCTGGTGACCCTGTTCACCATTATGCTGACAACCGCCTTCCTGACGCCGTTTGTATATTCCGCGCTTACGTCAGTGAAGGACAAAAATCAGATCACGGCCAGCGCACGCGGGACTGTCTTTCCCGTTGACCAGGTCACCTATACGTATGAAGGCGAAGCCTACCCCGTCGTGAGGGTTCCCACCGAAACCGGCATTCAGCAGTGGGCGCTGGTCGTCAAAGGGCGTCAGGAAAGCCAGTTTATTGATCCCGCCAACCCGGAAGGCGGGCTGATCGCGTGGACGGGGGCCTGGCGCACCCTGGAAGCCGTTGAGGAACTCGCGCCGCGCTGGGGGAACTTTGGTGAAGCGTGGGAGAGGGTGAACTTCCCACTGATGCTGCGCAACACGCTGGCCATCGCCATGATCGGCCTGATCGGCACGCTGATTTCGTGCATCAGTGTGGCCTACGCATTCGCGCGATTCCCCATCCCCGGCAAACGCATCCTGTTTCTGATTCTGATCGGGACGATTATTCTGCCCAGCCAGGTCACGCTGGTTCCAACCTACACATTTTTCGCCCGCATCGGCTGGACAGGGAGTTGGCTGCCCTTGTTGGTGCCGCATTTCTTCGCCAATGCCTATAATGTGTTTCTGCTGCGCCAGTACTTCCTCACACTGCCGAAGGAACTGGACGAGGCTGCGATGATTGACGGCGCGGGGCCGCTGCGGATTCTGCGCAGCGTAATCATTCCGCAGTCCTGGCCGGTCATTGTGTCGGTGGCGCTGTTCCACACGGTGTACGCCTGGAACGATTACTTCCTGCCGCTCATTTACCTGCTTGGCAAGCCCGATCTCGTCCCGATTTCTGTGGGGATCCAGATTTTTAACTTCCAGTATGGCCAGCAGCCTCACCTGATCCAGGCCACTGCGCTGATGGGACTGGCGCTGCCGGTACTGGTCTTCTTCCTGTCGCAGCGGTTCTTTATGCGCGGCGTCGTTATCACGGGGGTGGATAAGTGATGATGAAGCACCGTTTGTCCACACTGCTCTGGATGCTTACCCTCCTGCTGGCGTTGGGTAGGGTGGCGGTCGCCGCCAGTGCCCAACCAGCAGCGCTGACGGTGAACGCCGACGAAGTGATCGCAGAAGTCAGCCCATATGCCTACGGCGCGAATTTTGGCCCGCTCAGTGTCATTCCATTTGACCTGTTCGCGGCTGCTGAAGCCAGCGGCATTACGTTTCTGCGGTTTCCGGGCGGGCGCTGGGGCGACCTCAACGACCTGAAAACGTTCCATATCGACACGTTTATGGCAACGGTGGACCTGATGAACGCCGAACCCAGCATTCACGTGCGGCTGGAAAACGGCACCCCAGAAGCCGCCGCTGAACTGGTACGCTATGCCAATGTCGAAAAGCAGTACGGCATTCGCTACTGGTATATCGGCAACGAGCCAAACCTGTTTGACGATTACACGGTGGCTGAGTATGTGGTACAGTGGCGGGCGATTGCCGAAGCGATGCGCGCTGTGGATCCGGATATTGTCCTCATCGGCCCGGAAGTTTCGCAGTGGAACGGTACGCCACAGGTCGATCCTGTTGACGCGGAAGGCGTGGACTGGCTGCGCGGATTTCTGCGGGCGAATGGTGACATTGTTGACGTGGTCGCGGTTCATCGCTATCCCTTCCCGCGCAGCCAGGCTAACCCGGTCTCAACCATCGAGGAACTGCGGGAAAATACCCCGGAATGGGGTCAGACGCTCGAAAACCTGCGTCAGGTGATCCTGGAGGAAACCGGGCGCGACGATCTCCCCGTCGCGATTACGGAAGCCAACAGCCACTGGAGCAGCGCACAATATGGCGATGCTTCGCCAGACTCACATTACAACGCCATCTGGTGGGCGGATGCGTTGGGCCGCCTGCTGCAGGATGAGCCGTTCATCGTCGGGTACTTTGATTTGCAGACCCTTCCTGCACGTGGTGGCTGGGGGCTGCTGGCACGCGATGACGTTCGCCCCACCTATTACGTTTACCAGCTCTACCAGCGGTTTGGAACCCAGATCGTCGCAACTGACTCCACGGTCGAATACCTGTCTGTTTTCGGTGCCCTGCGCGATGACGGCGTTCTGACGCTCATCGCGGTCAATCGCGCAGATGATGCGCTTAGCGCACCGCTCACGATTCGTGGCTTTGAAGGTGAAGTGGCCGAAGTACGCCTGCTGACCGAAGCGGTGCTTGCAGCGTTGGCTGAGAACGATGTGCTGAACAACGGAACGCTGAGTTTGCCCGCTCGCAGCGCCGCGCTGATCGTCCTGCAGCCGGCGGAGTAAACGTATGAATGCACAATCGCTTCGCAGAATCGTGCTCATCTGGCTGGCCTGGAGCGTGATACTGATCGGCTACATGCAGGTTGCCAGCGCGCGTTATGCCCCGTATCGTCCTGACCGCGCGCTGACCTGGTCTGCCAACGAGACCCATCGGCGCGCGCTCGAAGGTAAACCCTACCTGCTGGAACCGTTTCTGAATACCCAGGTGGCCTGGGACAGTGAATTTTATCTGTCTGTTGCCACCGTGGGCTATGATGATCCGGATATCCGCCAGGTGCAGGGGGACGGTGGCGAAGCCTACAGCATGAGCTATGCGTTCTTCCCGCTGTATCCTATGGTCATGCGCGTGGTTCGTGCGCCGCTGGCGCTGATCGGCATGACGCCGATTGCGGCTTCCGCGCTGGCCGGATTGCTCGTCTCGCTGCTGGGGACGCTGGCAGGCATGATCGCGCTGTACGATCTGGTTCGCGAGGAACTTGGTGAAGACGGTGCCCTGCGCACCGTCTTCCTGATGCTCGTCTTCCCAACCTAACTCTACTTCGCCACGATCTATAC
>CAZQIJ010000161.1:0-9398 GCA_964592955.1 uncultured Anaerolineaceae bacterium | reverse complement strand
GGATGTGAACCTGCCCTCACCCGCGTTATGATTACCGATGTAGTGATTGGATTGACCGGCACAGGTAGGCCCCTCATGATTCAGATTGGCGACATCCGTATCCACCTTATCCTTGACGCGAAAACCCGCGTCGATCCTGGCGGCGCGTTTGGGCTGGTGCCGCGCGCGCTGTGGTCGCGTTACATCACCCCGGACGACGATCATCTGGTACCGATGCACCACCACTGCCTGCTGGTACAGAGCGGCGGCCAGAACATCATCATCGACACGTGCTATGGCCGCAAGCTGACCGACAAGATGAAAACCATTGCCAACCTCACCCGCCCCAATGGCGACTTGCTGGACGCGCTCGCGCGGCTCGGCATCCGCCCAGAAGATATTGCGCTGGTTATAGACACGCACCTGCATGGCGATCATGCGGCGGGGAACACGCTTTTCGCCGAAGACGGCAGCATCGCACCGGCCTTTCCCAACGCCGAATATGTGGTGCAGCGGCGGGAGTATGAAGACGCCATGCGCCCCAACGAGCGCACCGCCGCCACCTATTTCCCCGTCAATTACGAACCGCTCGTCCTCAGCGGACAAATGCGCCTGCTGGAGGGCGACACCGAACTGGCCCCCGGCATCACTGGCGTCGTCACCCCCGGTCACACCCCCGGCCACATGAGCGTGCGCCTGGAAAGCGGCGGGCAGCACGCGGCGTTCATCTGCGACCTGGCCTCGTATGCCATCCACTTCGAGCGCCTGGGCTGGATGACCGCCTACGATGTTGAGCCGCTCATCACGCTGGAGACGAAACGCGTATGGCAGCGCTGGGCGCTGGATACACAGGCGCTGCTCATCTTCCCGCACGATCCGGTGCGCCCTGCGGGAACCCTTGCGCAAGACAGCAGCGGTAAACCCGTCGTGAACCCGGTGGAGGTGGCGTTCGCCTGATGCTGGCACATTGGGCGGGCGAACTGGCCTGGCCAACGGCACAGCGGCGGAAGTTTGCCCGGTGGACAACCTGAGAGCGCGTAGACAACCCCTATTCGTGTGTGCTATGATTCTTAAAATTTGCTGAACGGCACTGCCCAACCGCATCTCATCTACAAGTTCATAAAAGGAGAAACGCGCCAATGTGCGCATTACATGTCGAGAGCAGTACGCTCTCTCAGCCGCGTGATGACCGTGACTTTATCGTAAATGATTTCGCCATGACCGTTGCCACCAAGAACGGTTCCGGCAGCCAAACATCAAATAACCTCATTGTGAATGCCCTGTTTCGCATGGGTATTCCGGTGAATGGCAAGAACCTGTTCCCGTCGAACATCAAAGGGCTGCCCACGTGGTACACCATCCGTGCCAGCAAGGACGGCTATACCGCCCGCCGCGCAGTCACCGAAATCGCCATCGCCATGAACCAGGACACCGCCGCCGAAGACATCGCCAACCTTCCTGCCGGGGGGGTGTGCATTCTGCCATCGGAATGGAGCTGGGGGCAAAGCCGCAGCGACATTATCTACTACGAGATCCCGGTGAAGGACATCGTTAAACAGGCGGATATCCCCTCGGATTTCCGCGACCGCGTTTCCAACATGGTTTACGTGGGTGCGGTGGCCTACCTGTTTGAGATTCCGCTGGAAGTCATGCACCAGTCGCTGCTGGATACCTTCAAAGGCAAAACGCGGCCAACGGACATGAACTTCGGCATCGTCCAGCGTGCCTACGATTGGTCGAAGGAGAATCTCGCCAAGCGCGATCCGTATAAGTTCGCGCCGCTGAACCTCAACGAAGGCAAGATCATGATCACGGGTAACGAGGCAGCCGCCATCGGCGCGCTGTTTGGCGGGCTGACGATGGTCGCCTGGTATCCCATCACCCCCTCGACCAGCCTTGTGGATTCGGTGCTGGCATACAAGCATCTGCGCAAAGACCCGGAAACTGGCAAGGATACCGTCGCGGTGGTGCAGGCCGAAGACGAAATCGCAGCCATCGGCATGATCGTGGGTGCGGGGTGGGCGGGTGCGCGCGCCATGACGGCCACCAGCGGCCCCGGCATCAGCCTCATGGCAGAGTTTTCGGGCCTGGCCTACTATGCCGAGATCCCGTGCGTGATCTGGGACATCACCCGCATGGGGCCATCCACCGGGCTGCCCACGCGCACCAGCCAGGGTGATCTGTTGTTCACCTACTTCCTCGGTCATGGCGACAGCCGCCACATCGTGCTGCTGCCCGGCAGCGTGGAAGAATGCTTCGAATTTGGCTGGCGCGCCCTGGACCTGGCAGACCAGTTCCAGACCCCGGTTTTCGTCCTCAGCGATCTCGATATAGGGATGAATAACTGGATGGCGCAGCCGTTCGAATACCCGGAAACCCCCATTCAGCACGGCAAGGTGCTGAACGCCGAACAGCTCACCGAATTCATGCAGGACAAGGGCAAGTGGGGCCGCTACCTGGATGTGGACGGTGACGGCGTTCCCTACCGCACGCTGCCCGGCACCGATCACGCGCAGGCCGCGTGGTTCGCGCGCGGCACCGGCCACAACGAAATGGCCGTCTACAGCGAGCGCAGTGACGACTGGGTACACAACCTCGCCCGGCTGCACCGTAAGTTCGAAACGGCCCGCATTACCGTGCCGCAGCCGGTCATCGACCAGCAGCCCGGCAAACCGGTGGGCATTGTCTCGTTTGGCTCTAACCACGACGCGATCCGCGAAGCGCGCGATTACCTCGCCGCTGAGGGCGTCCAGACCGATTATGTGCGTGTGCGGGCGCTGCCCCTGGCAGAATCGGTGTATGACTTTATCCGCAGCCACGAACGCGTTTACGTGATCGAGAACAACTTTGATGGCCAGCTCGCCCAGTTGATCGGCACCGAGTACAAAGGCGACCGCAGTCACGTCGTCTCGCTGGCGCTGGGGGACAGCCTGCCCATGACGCCAAGCTGGGTTTTTAACAGCATCATGAAGCACGAAAAGCAGCAGGGCCACGCGACGGCGTGACCCCAGGACGGATCGCAGGGTTCGCGGGGCGTGGCAACACGCCCGCCCCCGCCCGATAGGGTCAGGGGAAGACGATGACCGAACGAACCGGCACGACGACAGCCGATTTTCTGCAATGGGTACGCCAGCAGGAGGCGCACAACCGCCTGTTTGAACTGGTTGACGGGGAGATCGTGGAAAAAGTGGCAAGTTACACACCATCAAGGATCGCGCTGAAAGTGGGACGATTCATCGGAAACTGGCTCGACGAACACCCCATCGGCAGCGTGACCGGCGCGGATGGCAGCTACATCATGGCAGAGGCACAGGTCTACATGCCGGATGTTGGCTACATCTCCAAAGCGCGGATGCCACAAGCGCCTGAACGTGAAGTGCCGATGCCGCCTGATCTGGCCGTCGAGGTCAAGTCTCCCACAGACTCGCTGCGCGAACTGCGCCGCAAAGCCGAGAACTACATCGCCTTTGGGACGCGCCTGGTGTGGCTGGTGCTGCCGGAAAGCGCGACGGTGGAAGTCTATGAAGGCGCGAACGATGTCGTCACGCTGACCCGTGATGACACACTCACCGGCGGCGCGGCGCTGCCCGGCTTCACGATGCCGGTACGCACCCTTTTTGACAATTAACGATACGTATAGTACTAATGGAATGAATTGAGGAGATCCCATGGGACGCACAGCAAAAACCAACGCCCTCGGCCTAACCCGCGAAGACTACAAGGGACGTCCGAGCACGTTATGCCCCGGATGCGGGCACGATTCGATTTCGAACCAGATTATCAGCATGGCCTACGATCTGGGAATCGACCAGCACCGCGTCATCAAGATGAGCGGTATCGGCTGTTCCAGCAAGACACCGGCCTACTTCCTGGGCCGCTCGCACGGCTTCAACGCCATTCACGGGCGTATGCCCTCGGTGGTCACGGGCGCGACGATGGCCAATCATGAACTGGTCGCGCTGGCCGTCAGCGGCGATGGCGATACCGGCAGCATCGGCTTTGGCCAGTACAAGCATCTCATCCGCCGCAACGTGCCGATGGTCTACATCATCGAAAACAACGGCGTGTATGGCCTCACCAAAGGGCAGTTCTCTGCGACTGCCGACGAAGGCCAGGAGCTGAAATACTATGGGCGCAACGACCTGCCCGCCATCGACCTGGCGCTGGAAGCCATCGTCAGCGGGTGTACGTTCGTTGCGCGCAGTTTCTCTGGCGACGCCAAACAGGTGCAAACGCTGATGAAGGCCGCCATGAGCCATCGCGGGACGGCGGTTCTGGATATCATCAGCCCCTGCGTGACCTTTAACAACGAAGACAGTTCCACCAAGAGCTACAGCTATGGCAAAGAGAAGGAAATTCAGCTCCACGAAATTCTTTACATGGCTCCGGATTATGTGGAAGGCAAAGAAGAGGTCACCATCGAGGATTATCCCGCAGGTGAGGTGATCAATGTGGATATGCACAACGGTGCCAAAGTGCGGCTGAAGAAGCTGGGCAAGGATCATGACCCGCGTAACCGCCGCCAGGCGCTTGAAGTGCTGGAAGAGGCTTCGCGGGAAAACCTGTTCCTCACGGGCCTGATCTACTATGAAGAGCCGCGCATGACCCTGCACGACACGCTGAACCTTACAGAGACCCCGCTGAGCAGGCTGGACGACAGCAAGTTGCGTCCAACGCGCGAGGCGCTGGCCAAGCTCTTGCAGGACTTCCGCTAATTCTGTGAGCAGCGCGAGGGAAGGCACTGCCTTCCCTCGTTTGCACTGGTGTCGCCGTCATGCCATGACGTTACGGCGGCGGCGGAAGGGCGAGGTCAGAAAGCGCAGCACAATTTTGGGTGTCGTTAACCACGCGATGCGCACCCCGGCCTTGTCGTTGGCCAGGATGTGTTCTGCCAGCCAGGGCGTGACCGTTTCGACGCGATCTGCCAGGATGTTGAAGATGCGGTGCGCCTGCTGTTCACGCTCCGGCGCAATGGTCTGCATGAGCATGTCTGTGACCACCATGCCGGGGCTTAGCGCGCTGACCTTCACCGCCTGGTCCTTCGTCTCGTCGATCAGCGCATCGGTCATGTACTTCATGCCATACTTGGCCATCCCATATGGTGAATTGCCCCGGTTGTATTCGCCGCGGCTGCCAAGCCCCTCCATATTGTAGATGTGCCCGCCGCCCTGCGCGTTCATCCCGCGAATGGCCACATGGCAGCCATAAAACACGCCCGTGAGATTGGTGTTGACCACGTTTGCCACCGCTTCAGGGTCAAAGTCCGCCAGCAGCCCCGGCGGCAGCACGATGGCCGCGTTGTTGATCCAGATATCCACACTGGCGAACTGCGCCTTCGCGCTGTCCCACAGTGCCTGCACCTGAGCGTAATCGGTGATATCGCACGCCGCCCCATGAATGCGCTCTGCCGGGAACTGCGCGCGCAGCCGCGCCACCGCGTCATCCACGCTGGACTGCTGCCGCCCGCTGATCACAACGTTACACTGGTGGGTTAAGAAGGCTTCGGCCAAACCGTAGCCGATGCCGCGTGTGCTGCCTGTGATGACCACCGTCTTCATGAGCGGGACTCCTTGCTGGCGACGGCCAGAATGGCGGCTTCCAACTGCTGGCCTTTTTCCTGCGTATAGCGTCCGGGGATGCAGGCATACACGCTGCCTTCGCGGTTCACCAGCAGCGTGTAGATGCTGCCTGTGTTGGGCAGGTCAAGCGCTTTCAGCATGGGGATAAGGTCAAGATAAAGCGTGATGGTATTGGCGCGCTTGAACGGATCGGCGATGCCGGTGTGCATCCAGTAATCGATCAGCTTGCGCTGCCAGAACGGAAACCGCTGGAGCGTGGGCAGTTCAACCACCCCCACACCGTGACGGCTGCGCAGCCTCAGCGTGAACTCGAACCAGCTATCCACATCGTACTGCTGCGCCTCGGTGAATGCCATCAGCGCGACGGTATAGTCCGCCGGGAATTCACGCGGCAGGGTAAAGTGTTTGTTGTCTATGTTATGTCCGGTCACTTGCGGGAACATCGTCATATACAGCGCTCCTTTATGGATCGACAAACAGATTTGTTGGTAATCGGGCCGAAAAAAAGCCCGCTCACCTGGCCGAAAGGCCGCGAATAAAGACATCGATGATTTCTTCTGCCATGTGCTGCCTGGAGATTTCCAGGTAAGCATCTGGAATCATGTGAAGGCTCTCGATTGCAGAAAAAATCGCCCCGCTGATATTGCCCAGGTTCGGATGGTCAATCTCGCCGCGGGCCTGCGCAGCCATCAGCACCTCGGTAATCGGCTCAAACAGCACGGCGTAGGCCAGGGATGTGAGGTGTTCGGCGTGATCTGGCTGAATGGCAGGCAGGTCAGACTTCACCATGCGGATAATGTCCATAGGCGGCTGGGCGATTAACCACGCGGAGATCTTCTGAAGCTGCGCGCGCAGATCGCCGCTGCCAGCCTCCACCGCCTGCTGCATCCCGCCCTGGTGACGGCGCAGGTTGCGCTCCATGACCTCCACATACAGCCCCTCTTTGCCGGCTGGCGCGTGATGATAGAGCGACGAATGGTGGATGTTCGCCGCGCGCGCGATGTCTTTGACCGTGACAGCGCCATAGCCGCGCTCCTCAAACAGGTGTTCTGCGGCGTCCAGCACGCGCTTGCGCGCTTCTGAGTCCTCAACCATCGTAACCAACCAACACTTCTGTTGACCAACAGACTTGTTGGTAGTATGGCGCAGGTTACGCGGCTTGTCAAGGGGGACGTGCGTGCAGGGCATTTGCAAAGACGGGGTGCCAGGGGACTTATGGAAAACGCCAATCAGATACACCCCACGTAGGGACAACGCCTGCGTTGTCCGGGGCGGACGAGGCGGGCCTCGTCCCTACGATTGTGCGTGTTCGTTTTGATTTCTCCATGAGTAGTTACGTGAATTGATCCATCAGCTTCGATCGCTGAGCAGGTGCCTTGCGCCAGAATGTTAAGAAGTGTCCACAGCGCCAGAATGTTAAGAAGTGTCCACAGCGCCAGACAATTCGCTAACGTTGCTTGTCGTTCACAAAAGATCGCCTTAAGCTTTTGAGCAGGATATAGTCTTTCACAAAAACTTAATCGATTTTGGAGAGTCTTAATTTGAGTTGTCGCGCTGCTTCCACTACGATGTAACCAACTTATCCGGGCACTACAGCCCGCACGCGGACGTTGTTCCGCGATTATATGCCTCGTACTGAAAGGGAATAATCCATGAAATCGCTGTACCGTGTTTTTGCTCTTGTGGCCGTCATCGCCATGCTGGTGACGCCGCTGATGTCTGCCAGTGCACAGTATGTTCCCACCGCCAACGGCTGCGGCCCGGAAAACGGCCCGTCTGTGCCCAACTACTGGACGTTCTATAACCTGTTTGGCAAGACGGATGTCTTCCCGTTTGTGAACGCCTGCAACCCGCACGATATCTGCTATGGCACCCTGGGTTCTAACCGTGCGACCTGCGATACCCAGTTCCTTAACAACCTGCTGAATATTTGCAGCACCTATTCGACGAGCTGGGCCTCGCGCACCTACTGCCAGGGGCTGGCCTACACCTACTACTACGCTGTGGCGTGGTTCGGTCAGCCTGCCTTCGATGCCGCACAGGCCAGGGCGCGCCAGGGCTAACCCCGCCAACCCGGTTCACCATTCGCACCAGGAGCGCCCGCAACGGCGCTCTTTTTTGTCCCCGGTGCTGACCCGTGAAGCCCCTCACCCCCAGCTCACGCTCCCGAACGCTGCGCTGGGCGCGTGGTTTCCTGAAGTCCCTGTGGCCGCACAGCGGCAGCCGGGCGAGGGCGGCTTCGCCTCAACTTCGATGGCTGAGAAGTTACCGGGTGTGAGGTACAATGCCCGAACGGCATTTCTGAAAGCAGGACGAGGACTTCCCCCATGAACATCACACGCTGCGCCTGGGTTAACCTGAATGAACCGCTTTATGTGCGTTACCACGATGAAGAATGGGGCAGGCCCATACACGACGATCACGCGCTGTTTGAACGCATCTGCCTGGAAGGTGCGCAGGCCGGGTTGAGCTGGCTGACGATCCTGCGCAAGCGCGAAAACTACCGCACGGCCTTCGACCAGTTCGACCCGCATCAAGTGGCGCTGTATGACGAGGCCAAAGTGGCCGAGCTGCTGGCAAACCCCGGAATCGTGCGCAACCTCCTGAAGGTCCGCTCCACCATCAGCAACGCGCAGCACTTCATCGCCGTGCAGGACGCGTTCGGCAGCTTCGACGCTTACCTGTGGGACTTCGTAGACGGCAGGACGATCATCAATCACTGGGCCACGCTGGCAGATGTCCCGGCAGAAACCGATATTTCCCGGCGCATGAGCAAGGACCTGCAGAAACGCGGCTTCAGGTTCGTCGGCTCCACCATCTGCTACGCGATGATGCAGGCCTGCGGGCTGGTTAACGACCACACGCTGGATTGTTTCCGCCGCGACGAGGTCACCCCATCAGTGGGGCAGTAGATCCGCGATGCGCCGCTCCAGGTAGGGTGTGACCGACCAGTAGGCTTTAAGCGCCTCATATTCGCGCAGGAAGCGTGCTTCACCCACCTCAGTAGTCCTGACTGCGCGAATGAGGAGGTTCTTCGGCGTGTGCTCGGTATCTACGAACTGCACGACATCGGTGCGGTAACCCATGATCCGCAGCAGCAGCGCGCGAAACGAATCCGTGAGGATATCGCCCATGCGCTCAAGCAGGATGCCGTGCCGCAGCACCGGCAGAAACGGGGTCGGCACGGCGGATTTATCCAACTGGGTTTGCAGCTCGTGATGACAGCACGGCGCGGCCAGAATCAGCGCGCTGCCCCAGCGAATGCCCTGCGCGATGGCGTCATCGCTGGCGGTATCGCAGGCATGCAGCGCCATGACCACGTGGGGGGGTGTTTGTGGCGCATAGTCGATGATCGGTTGTGTGACGAATTCAAGCCCCGTCCAGGCCAGGCGCTCCACGAGTTCGCTGTTCCTGGCCATCAGCGCGCCGTTGAGATCAACGCCGGTCATGCGCACCGGTCGCGCCAGCGTTTCGGTAAGGTAGTGATACGTCGCCAATGTCAGGTAAGCGCTGCCACAGCCGAAATCCACCACGCGCAGCGGGTCGCCCTCCACCGCCGAAAGCTCTGGGGTAATCAGCTCCAGGTACTGGTTGATCTGGGAATATTTGGCGCGCATCTCGGCTTTTACGCGGCCATCCGCGGTGCTGATCCCTACGGCGTGCAAAAATGGCGCGTCCTGTGCCAGCAGGTGCCGCTTCTCGCGGTCATGGGCAAGGGCAGGCAGCTCGCGCGATGCGGCGCTGCGGCTCACCATCCAGCGCCCCTTCTTGGTGACATGCGCCTGGATATCCTCCACCGTTGTCTGAATCGTCAGGTTGCGGAAGGGCAGCGCCAGCGCC
>CAZQIJ010000160.1:0-9410 GCA_964592955.1 uncultured Anaerolineaceae bacterium | reverse complement strand
CCGCAATCGGGGACTCCGCAGTGAGTGCCGGGTAATCGCGGTAGACAAATTTCACCCGATCGCCATACTCGGCCACGAGGCGCTGAAACGTGTCGTTGGCATAGCGCTGGCAGAAGGTGCAGTTAAAATCGCTGAACTCTACCACCGTCACCACCGCATCATCCGGGCCCAGCACAGGGTCATCGTCCACCATGCGCGCTGTTTCAGACTCGCCAGACGACGCCACATCCAGTGAAGCGAGTTCTTCCCGCAGAATGCTGCGTAGCTGTGTGGTGGTCACCGCATCGGACGCCGCGCCGCGCAGGTTGGGCAGCAGCAGATTGCCCACCAGGATGCCGATGGCCAGCGACACGACTGCGATCACCACATAATTCGCGGTGAAGTTCGGCCCGCCGCTGCCTTCGATGTGCTTGCGCACGCGTGGCGCGGGGGTCTGCGACACCGGGCTGTGCGTTCCCATTTCGGCGGTCATCGGGGTATCGTTCGTTTCTTCAGGCACAGTGTTCTGTTCCACAATCAACCTCTCAAGAAATTGTCAGAAGCAGAGGCGCAGCATCAGGAGATGTCCTCGATTGTTGCAAGGTGCTGCTGGCAGCGTATCCCCGCCAGTATAGCAAAAAACCGCCGCACTTCATGCACTGGACACCGCGCGGCGGCGTTTTCTTACGGGCAGTTGCAGGGTGCAGCGGGGCCTTAACAATTTCCAGACACCGTGCTGTCACAGGCACCGAAAACAGGTACACACGTCAACAGACCCCTGGCCACCGATATGGGCCGGCGGGGGCATTGCCCCGACCCCACAGGTGGTTGATTATTCTCTTGGAATAGCCTGAACCCATTTCGTCAGCGTTATTCCGTTAGAACTTGGTCTGCCCAACCCCAAAGACCTTCGAGCTGAGGTTGAAACCATACTGTTTGAACTTATCGACGAAGTTCGGGCGGAAGCCGGTGGGCTCCAGTTTGCCCCCGCCTTCGTGCGAATATCCGGGCATCTTCTGGCCGGGCGTGCGGTAGACGAAAATATCCTGAAGCGTGATGTTTTCGCCTTCCATGCCCTGAATCTCCGTGACCTGCACAACTTTACGGCTGCCGTCTTTCAGGCGGCTCTGCTGCACGAACAGGTTAATGGCGGCGGCGATCTGCGCCCGGATGACCGGCAGCGGCATATCCATGCCCGCCATCAGGCACAGCGTTTCCAAACGGGCTACGGCGTCGCGCGGGCTGTTGCTGTGGACGGTGGTCAGCGATCCGTCGTGACCGGTGTTCATGGCCTGGAGCATGTCCAGCGCCGCGCCATCGCGGATTTCCCCAACGATGATGCGATCCGGGCGCATACGCAGCGACCCTTTCACCAGGTCACGGATCGTCAGGCGGCCTTCGACACCATCGCCCCCAGGGATTGGCGGGCAGGTTTCCAGCGTGACCACGTGCCGCTGCACCAGTTGCAGTTCCGCTGCATCTTCAATCGTCACGATGCGTTCGTCTTCCGGCACGAACGCGCTGAGGACGTTGAGCAGGGTCGTCTTACCGGAACCGGTACCACCAGAGACGACGATATTGAGGCGCGAGACCACGCACGCCTGCAGGAACTCTGCCACTTCTTCGGTAAACGAGCCGAAGCGGACGAGGTCGCGCACGGTGAGCGGCTTTTCCGGGAACTTACGGATGGTGATGGTGGTGCCCTTCAGTGCAGAAGGTTTGGTGACGAGATGCACGCGCGACCCATCTGGCAGGCGCGCATCCACCATCGGATTGCTGCGGTTGAGCACGCGCGTCAGCGGGCGCACGATGCGTGTCGCCGTCCAGAAGACGTGATCTTCGTCATCAAAAACCACTTCGGTTTCCGCAAGCTTCCCCTTGAATTCTGCGAAGATAACTTCTGGCCCGTTGACCATGATTTCGGAATAGCGCCGGTCATCGACCAGCGGCTGGATTGCGCCGAAACCCAGCAGGTCATTCAGCAGCCCTTCAGTCAGTTCAACGATTTCTGCTTTGGTGAGCTGAACATTCAGCTTTTGCAGCACGGTGTTAATGCGCTCCACCAGGATCTGTTCTTTGTCGCGCATGGTCCGGTTCCAGGTATCGGCCTCGTCCGGGTAGGCCAGCAGCTTGGTCCGCAGTTGTTTACGCAGTTGGGCAACTTTGGGGGTGGTGCGGCGTTTGGCAGGCACCACATAACCGTTATCCAGCGTCCGCGATTCTTCGATCATCCCCACCTGACCGGTTCCGGCAGCCGCCGCCACCGCGGCTTCTTTTTCTTTGAGTGCCGGATCGGTCGTGGGATCAAACCCTCTCGCCATCGCTTCTTTCGCGGTGGATTCATCCTGTTCGCGCTTCTGCTGATCCTGTATACGCTTTGATAAAAATGACATAAACGCGCCTTTTCCGACATCACTTTCGAATAGCTTAAGTTTAAGCAGAATCGCAGGGTGTGGCAACAACGTGCGGCTCAATTGTCCTGCCAGCCGGTGTGCAGCCGTGCTCAGCCCGCAAACGGCCTGCGCGCCACGATCACCCAGTAGCCGCGCGGGGCGGGCGCGCCGTCTGGCGTTTCACCCAGAAATTCTGTCCACAACCTGAGGATCTCATAGCGCTGCATCAGCATCCGCAGCTCGTCCTCGTCGGTGTAATGGTGCGGCAGAAACGCGTCGTTCCCGTCATCCGGCTGCGCGCTGTCGTCCACATACGTTTCCGGTTCCACTTCGATGATTGTCCCGGCGGAAACCTGATCGCGCACCTGCTGGTAGGCCCGCGTGTTCTTGTGGGGAAAATCCACCAGCAGCGTACCGCCCGGTTTCAGCACCCGCCAGATTTCATCGAGCGTCTTCTGAATGTCTGCAAGCCGGTTGTGCGAAATTGTGGAGGTCGAAAGCGCAGCGTCAAACGTCATATCTTCCCAGGGAATTGCCGTCATGGGCGCAACATTCCCATCGAACGCGATCCCGCGTTCCGCGCAGACCTGCTGCGTGGTGCTTACGCCCGTCGGCGACACATCGATACCGGCCATGCGAAATCCGCGTTCTCCCAGGTATAAGGCATGGCGACCGATCCCGCAGCCCACATCCAGCACATAAGCCCCGGCTGGCAGGGTGGCTGCCCATTCGGCCACCGAAGCGTTGGGGGCGGCTGTGGTCTGGTAGCGAGGCGGAAAGATACCGCTGCGAAACAGGCCTTCCCAGCCCGCGCGGTCATCTGATGCAGGGGTGTCTGTCATGGGGGTATCCCTTCTGTAGTGGACATGGTTAAATCTCATTCTAGCAGCGCCCGCCGCCCTGTGCCACCACACTCCTGCGCTTTACGCCTTAAGGCGATGCGTCTATAATCGCGCGCATGACGAAACGAACCTTTGACCTGTATGCACTGGCGGCAGTTGGGCTGATGTTTTTCGCGTTTGTGATGAGCGCGCTCATCAGCCGGACGGTCTTTGATCGTCTGCCGCATCTGGAAGACGAACTCGCGTATCTGTTTCAGGCGCGCATTTTCGCGCGCGGCGATCTGGTCATCGCAACGCCAGACCCCAACACCGCCTACTGGCAGCCGTTCGTGCTGGATCGCGGCGGGCTGCGCTTTGGCAAATATCCTCCCGGCTGGCCAGCGCTGCTGGCGGTGGGCGTGGTGGTGGGGCAGGCCTGGCTGGTGAATGCCTTTTTTGCCGCGCTGACCGTGGGCCTGGTTTACCGGCTGGGCCGCGAGGTGTTTAACCCTGAAACCGGGCTGATTGCCGCACTGCTGACGGCGTTCTCTCCCATGGCGCTGCTGCTGAACGCCACCCTTATGGCGCATACGTCCGCGCTGTTCTGGGCAGTGCTGTTCATGTATGGCTACTGGCGCTTGCAGCTTGAACGTGGCACACGTCACCTGCTGTGGGGTGCGCTGGCCGGGGCTGCGCTGGGGATGCTGGTCATCAACCGCCCGCTGACCGCTGTCGCCATTGCCGCGCCGTTTGTGCTGTGGAGTGTCGTGCGGCTCGCGGTGTCGCTGCGGGGGCAGCAGCTTCGTTCCACCCTGGTGCCGCTGGTGGCGCTTGGGGGGATGACGCTGGTCTTCAGCGCTGCCACGCCGCTCTTTAACTATGCCGCGACCGGTGATCCCACCGCCAACCTCTATACGCTGCTGTGGCCCTATGACCGCATCGGTTTCGGCGAAGGTTATGGGCGCAACGGCCACACGCTGCAGAAAGGCGTGCAGTTCGTGCGTTATGACCTTACGCTGGCCACCGCCGACCTTTTCGGCTGGCATGTGGGGAGCATTCGCTGTGCCGATGCAGACTGCACCACGACCGCCAGCGTTATCCCGCCGATGGGCATGTTGAACGCCGAGGTGCAGCAGCATCTGCGCACCCAGAGCGGCTATTACGTGCTGTACGGTGCCAGCCATCTGCTGCTGCTGCCGGGGCTGCTGGTTGGCTTCCGGCGTCGCTGGGCCTGGCTGTGGGTGGCGTTTGGCGTGGCGTGGCTGCTGTGGAGTCCGTCCAGCATTGCGCCGGAGATGCCTTTATGGCTGGCGGCGGGTGCGCTGTGGGCTGTCGCTCCGCTGCCGTTCGTTATCCGCGGGATGCACACGGATCAACGCCCCGTGTGGACGTGGCTGTTGTTCGCGGTCGCGATGACGCTGGTCGGCGTTCACATTGCCTACTGGATCGGCGCGCAGCGCTACAGCACGCGCTATTTCTATGAAGCGCTGGGCGCAGTCGCCATCCTCAGCGCGCTGCCGCTGGCATGGGTGATCCGCCAGGAAAGTATTCGCTGGATTCGCCTGGGGTTGTTTGCCGGCATTTTCGCGGTCGCGCTGCTGTCGCTGGCCAATTACAGCACGCCGCGCATTACCGCGCTCCACCAGTTTAACCGCGTCAGCCAGGCATTTATCGATGCGGTGCATGCCCGCCGCCAAACGGATCAACCGCTGCTGGTGCTGGTGACTGGTTCAGAGCTTACATGGCGCTCCCGCGGGGCGCTGATGGCCGAGACCAGCCCCTACATGGACAGCGATATCGTCGTTGCGTGGAATTATGGCAGAAGCCCCACGCAGGCCGCAGACATCGAAGCGCAGATTCTGGCGCGCTTCCCGGATCGTGAGGTGATCCGCATGGAAGCCGAGCGCAGCGACATCTGGTTTGCCGGGGACTGCGAAGCGCCGCCCTGCGCGCTGGTCAACCCGCCGTTCGACCAGCCGTAAGCGATCAGCCGTAAGCAACAAAAAAGGGCGCATCATGCGCCCTCGTGCCCATACCGGCAGATTCGCTATTGGAACAGTTCCGGCAGCGGTTCGTAATGCACGTCATATACTTTGAAACCGCGCTTCTTATAATTATCCAGCGCGTGTGGGCCGTCCAGGTTGCAGGTGTGGACGAAAACCCGCTTTGCGCCATCCGCCCAGGCGTGCGCGATGCCGTAACTTAGCAGGTGCTTGCCCAGGCCTTGCCCGAAGTAGCGCGGGCGCAAGCCGAAATAGGCGATTTCGGTGGAGTCGCCGTGTTGTGCAAGTTCCACATAGCCCCCAGGCGTCCCCTGGCAGTACAGCACGAAGACTTTGGCGCAGGAGAGCACCTCGCTCAGTTCCGCGTCAGAGAGCAGGTTGCGCTCCCGCCAGCGCCACGCTTCGCCCACCGCGTTGTAGAGAAACCGGTAGAACGAAACATCCGGGGTCTGCATCTGCTCGATGCTGAAAGTGGCGGCATCAATGTAAGCAGGGCGGAAGTCCGCACGGCGCGTCATTTCCAGGTACGTCGTGACCAGCATATCCGGCGCTGGTGCCCAGGTTTCGGTTTTCCGCAATGCCACCATGTGCGTTTTCCCTTTGGCGTGTCAGATTTCTGATCGGTGTTATCATCAATAGGGTACAGGCTGCCGTAAACCGATTCTACGTGTATTGCTCACGGAGAATGCCGCGATTGTTCGTCACATTTTCACAAGATGACCTGGGTTGTCTCTGGCATAAACACTTCTGTAACGCGCGCTATAATCAGTCATTGATACCATGCAGTACGTTTATTTTTGGCATTGGGCTTTGCTGGAAATTAGGCCATGTTAGCTTCAGATATTACGGTCAGAGTTGTAAAATCGACCCGTTGGGCCTGGGCTGCGATTTGGGCAGTGTTTTTGGCGCTGATGCTGCTGGTTCCCCTCATGTATGTGGGCATGCCCAGCGATGGGGTGACCGGTGACCTGGAGAGCCTCTCTGCGCTGGACGGCAGCGCTTTTCTGGTGCGCTATGTACTGGAATCACGCGAAGGGGGGCCGCAGCCCGGCGACATTATCCTTCGCGTGGACGGTTACACCGTCGCAGCGCTGCTGAACGGCGCGGCCCGCGGGGCAGATGCCTGGCAGACGGGCGATGTGCTGCGCTATGACGTGCTGCGCGATGAGCAGCCGCTGACGCTGAACGTTGAACTGCGCCCTGTATCCCCGCTGACCGTTATCACGCACGCCCCGCTTACGCTGCTCGTGGTGCTGTCCTACAGCCTTATGGGCACCTTCCTGTTTGTGCGCCTTCCTGATGACGGCGCGGCACAGCGGACGATGCTGTTTATGATGGCGGCGGCGCTGATGTTTTACATCGATCTCTACAACTTCCAACTGCTGGCAGTGCCCTGGCACAACGCTTTCTGGGTGCATGTGGCGGTGGAGCATTTTGGCTACAACCTGGCCTATGTGGCGGCGGCAGTGCTGGCGCTGCACTTCCCCGCGCGCAGCCCGCTGCTGCACCGGCATCCGCTGCTGCTGCCAACAGCCATTTACCTGGTGTGCTTTGCCCCGGTGCTGGCCGGCCTGGTTCTGGGCGAAACCAGCGCCGAAAAACTCTACTTCAGCAACCGCCTGGCCTTTGTGGGCAGTTCCATCGCGCAGGCGCTGGTGATCTTTGCCCTGGGCCGCCAGCTCCGCCGCAAGCTCGACCCCATTATGCGCTCACAGCTTCTCTGGCTGTTCTGGAGTACCGGCATTGTGGGCGTGGTTTTCCTCTCCACCTATGTGGTGCCGCTGGTCACCGATTCCACATGGCTGGTGCCCACAGGATTCTTCTCGATTGTGGCGCTGCTGATCCCGGTCTCGCTCGCGGTTGCCATCCTGCGCTTCAAGCTGTTTGAAATTGACCTGGTCATCAACCGTTCGCTGGTTTACGGCGCGCTGACCCTGCTGCTGGGCGGTGTGTTTCTGCTGGGCGTTCGCGTGCTGGAAAATGTGCTCGGTACAGCAGGCGGCGCACAGGTGGCGGCGGCGCTGCTGGTGGGGATGCTGTTTAACCCGGTGCGCCTGAGGATGCAGCATCTGGTGGACCGCCGCCTGTTTGGGCTGCGCTTTGACCTCAACGAACTCCAACGCGCGACCCACCGCCCAGACATCAGGAATCCCGGCTACTACACCGGCATGACCTTTGGCGGTTTTGAACTGCTGGGGGTCATCGGTTACGGCGGCATGGGCGAAGTTTACAAGGGCGTTAGGGGCAGCGAGGTTGTCGCCGTAAAGACCATGCTCCCCACCTTCGCCAGCGCGCAGGAGTACCGCGAACGCTTCCAGCACGAGGCCCAGGTTACGGCCATGATGTCTCACCCCAATATCGTTGGGTATCGCGGTGCGGGCATTGTGGACAGCATCTACTATCTGGCGCTGGAATACATTGACGGGGTCAACCTCAAAGAGATGCTGCACGAAAAGGGAAAACTGGCGCTGGACGATGCGCGCGACATTCTGTGCGACGTGGCCAAAGCCGTGACCTATATGCACGCCAACGGCTGGATTCACCGTGACCTTAAACCCGGCAATGTGATGCTGACCCCCAGCGGCGACAACGAGACCTACCGCGCCACGCTGATGGACTTTGGGCTGGCGAAGGTCGAAACAAACCTCTCTCAGACGGGCGAAGAAGCGGTCGGTACCATCGACTATATGGCCCCAGAGCAGATCACCGCCGCCCAGCATATCGACCAGCGCGCCGATGTTTATGCCCTGGGGGTGATGATGTTTGAGATGCTCACAGGCGCGATGCCGTTCAAGGGGGGGCTGGCCCAGGTGTTGTTTGCGTATCTGCACCAGCCTGCGCCAAATCCGCGCGAGATCGAACCGTCCATCCCGGTACACACCAGCCTCGCCATCATGCGCGCGCTGGCCAAAGACCCGGACGACCGCTATCCGACGGTGGGCGCACTGGTCGAAGCGCTGTTCGCGGCCTGAGCCTGCTGGCGCAAGGTCTGAATGGATGCTGACGAAGCCACCCGCATAGTGCTATAATCCTGGGAAAATGTGCCTTAGCAAAAGGTTTTTCACATGGATTTCTCACTGACAGAAGAACAGCAGCAAGTACGCAAAATGGTGCGCGATTTCGCCGCGAAGGAAGTCATTCCCGTTATCGGCGAGTGGGATCGCAAGCAGGAAATGAACCCCGCCTTTCTGCCGCGCATGGCGGAACTCGGCATTCTGGGCATCAGCATCCCGGTGCGCTATGGGGGGCAGGGGTACGATTACATCACGCTGGCCCTGGCGTGCGAAGAACTGGAACGCGCAGACACGCATCTGCGTGTGGTGATGTCAGTACATCACGGCCTCAACAGCATGGCCATCTTGCAGTGGGGCACCGAAGAACAGAAGCAGCGTTTCCTGGTGCCACAGGCGCGCGGCGAACAGTACGCCGCCTTCTGCCTCACAGAACCGGGCGCTGGCAGTGATGTGGCCTCCATGACCTCCACCGCCAAACGCGCGGGCGACAAATATATCCTCAATGGCGAAAAGATGTGGATCAGCCTGGCGACCAAAGCCCATAACTTCCTGGTGGTGGCCAAAACCGACCTGGATAAGGGCCATGCCGGGATGAGCGCCTTTATCGTCACCAGCGATATGCCGGGGGTCACCACCGGCGACATCCACGGTAAGCTGGGGGTGCGTGCCGGGTCTACCGGTTGGGTGAAGATGGAAGATGTGGAAGTTCCGGTGGCCAACCGTCTGGGCGAAGAAGGCGAAGGCTTTAAGATCGCAATGACGTGCCTGGATAATGGCCGCTACACGGTGGGCGCAGGTGCGATGGGCTTAATCCGTGCCTGCCTGGAAGACAGCATCAAGTATGCAGAGGAACGCGTAACGTTTGGCACGTCGATTTCGCATCATCAGCTTGTCAAGCAGAAGATCGCCTTCATGCAGCAGTGGTACGATAACGCTTTCCTGCTCATCATGCGCGCCGGTTGGCTGAAAAACCAGGGTATGCGCAACACGCGCGAAACAAGCATGGCCAAATGGTACGCCACAGATATGAGCGTGCAGGCCGCGCTCGAAGCCATCCAGATTCACGGCGCGTATGGCTTCAGCGATGAATACCCGGTCGAGCGCTACCTGCGCAATGCCAAAGGCGCAGTGATCTATGAAGGCACCAGCGAAATTCACCAACTTATGCAGGCAGATTACGCGTTTGGCTTCCGCGAGGAT
>CAZQIJ010000159.1:0-9436 GCA_964592955.1 uncultured Anaerolineaceae bacterium | reverse complement strand
CACTCATCCTCGTCGTAGGTCGTCAGCACCAGCACACGAATATCTGGATGGCGCTGGCGGATTTCGCGCGTCGCCCGCACGCCGTTCATCCCCGGCATCTTCATGTCCATCAGAATCAGGTCTGGTCTGGTTTCCGGGATGCGTTCCAGGGCCTGCGCGCCATCGTATGCGTGCCCAACCACTTCAATCCCGGTGGCGCTTTCCAGGATAATCTGCAAACCCTCACATACAATCGCCTGATCATCGCAAATCAGCACACGAATCATGCTTGTTTTCTCACCATGAACTCAACTGTTGTACCCTCACCGGGCCCACTTCGGATTTCAAGCCTGCCACCCATCAGGAGGGCGCGTTGAACCATGCCGTTCAGCCCAAAGTGGCTCTGGCTGTGCGTGCGCGCCACATCAAAACCGACCCCGTCATCCTGAATGCAGAAATGATACCAGGGGTCTGTATACAATACTGTCACCTTCAGATGTTGGGCCTGCGCATGGCGGACGGTATTCTCCACCGCCTCCTGGACGATCCGGTAGACCCCCTGCTCATCGTCAGATGTCAGGCCCATAATGGCGGCGGGAAGCCGCAGCTCAAGCGCAAGCAGGCCACGCTGGGCTGCGGCCTGCGCAATCTGCTCCAGTGCCAACCGCAGGCCAAGATCTTCCAGCGGCGTGGTGCGCAGGTCACGCAGCGCTCGCCGCACCTCAACCATACCATCGTTCATGGTAACGATGACCTCACCCAGCATTGTACGCGCTTTCGCCGGGTTCGCGTCCCACACAATCTGAATAGCATTGAGTTTCACGGTTGCGGCACTCAGCGCGTGGGCAAGCGTATCGTGCAGTTCGCGCGCAAGCCGGTTGCGTTCCCGGCTGATCGACAGCTTTTCGACCGTCACGGCATACTGCGCCATCTGTTGGTGGGCCATCTCTAACTCCTGCCGCTGCTGCATCTGATGCTTCACCAGGCGATACACAACGTAGCCTACCACCAGCCCGGTTGTCAGGTTGAGCAGCGGTCCACGAAACCATGCCAGGACGCTGGTAGAGTCCTCCGGCAGCGCCGCGATCGCTGCATAATCGAGCAGCATCACATAAATACAAAAGATGACCGTCTGGTGCCACCCATACCCCCACGCCACCAGTACGACAAGGGCGAGGCGGATGTTCAATCCGTTGATGCTGGGGCTAATAAAATCGGTGATCCAGGGCACTTCGTTTCGCCAGTCCTGCAATCCGGTGATGATCATACGCTGCTCGAAGATGACAATGGTGACGAGAAACAGGGTGACGAGAAAAGGTAAACTGCCGCGTGATGGGCGAAAATACCCTGGAAAGCTGAGGTAGACGAGGCTGGCGAACATACCGAGCGCGCTGAACCCAAGCACAGCGACTTCGCGCCGCCCAACAGCAGCAAGAAACACCGCAGCAATCACAACGATGATCAGGCGAATCGTGACCACCAGGCGAAAGATATTCAAGTAGAGTGGACTACGTGAAGGGTCTGCCCACTGCCCCCCCATAAAGTTTGCCTTACGTGCTATAGAACGGTGTAGGTATCTTGATCGAGAACCAGCACGACAGCGCGCGCCCCCGCACTCGGCAGTGGTTTGTCCACCAGATCAGGACGATACTGGCTGAATTCCCCTTGCCGCATGTTACCGGAATCATCCTCAAACGCATAACTGCCTTTGAGGAACCAGTCCCCGCTGCCTTCATCAACCAGCTCAAGCGTGATGAAGTGACCGTTGACCTGACGCGCCCGCGTCCTGTAGCCGGATGCGCTTTGAACCGAACGCCAGCCGGAACGAAGCATCATCGCCGCGAAGACCAGCGCGCCCAAGACGGCGGCGGCGATCACCAGGATCACCGCGCCCTCTAAGTCTACACGCAGAAGACTGATCGCGAAAAGCAGGAGAAGGGATGCACCACCCACCAGCGCGCCGATGATAAGGTTGATCCTGCCATCGCCCGCACGCTGCGGTACCGCCAACCCGGTTCCTGCAAGAAACGGGGCGTTATCCGCATCAACGAGAAACGGTGTATCGCTCAATGGGTCTCGCATCTTCCTTCTCCTTCTCTTTGTTCAGATCGGTCGCCCGCTTTAGCGCAGTGTCAGGGTATATTCGCCACCGCCCGCGCGCGCGAACGTGCGGACCACGATACGGTATTCGCCGTCTTCAGGCAGTTCAAAGTCTTCGATCAGGGCGTTCAGGCCGCCCGCGCTGTCGTCATCCTCGGCAAGCACGTCACCATCTGCCGACCGCAGTTCCAGATAGGGATCAAACGTAAGCTGATCGGACACGAGTTCGATGGTCACTTCGTCACCGGCTTCGCCCACGAAGGTATAATCCAGGCTTTCGCCCAGCGGCAGGTTGCCAGTGACGGTGTCGCCGATTTCGATCATATCCCCTGACACTGTGGCACTTCCAACCGCAGCGTCGTCCAGCGCTGCGCCGACCAAAGTCAAGCGGTACTCGCCGCCGCCGTCGCCATACGCGGTGGTGACCTCGATGGTATACGTGTCGTCCGCTGGCAGCGCAAAGTTTTCGATTATTGCATTCAGCTCACCGGCACTGTCATCATCCTGTAGGATGATCTCGCGGTCCGAAGTGTACAGGTTCAGGAACGGATCCATTGACAAAGCGTCTGACTCCAGCAGAATGGTCACCACCTGTCCCGCGCTGCCAGCAAAGGTATAAGTTTGCGTTTCGCCCAGCGGCAGGTTGCCTTCGACCTCGCTCTGAGTATTCGTGTCTGCGGTCAGGGCAGTGCCGCCACGCGCAGACCCGCCGGCTTCGGTCAGTGTCAGCTCATACGCGCCGCGCCCCGCACCTGCGAAGGTGCGTGCTACAATTGTGTGGGTGCCATTTGCTTCGAGTTCCAGTGCTTCGATCAACGCATTGAGCGCATCACCGCTGTCGTCATCTTCTTCGATCAAGTCGCCGCTCGGATCATAGACTTCCAGATAGCTGTCCAACGCCTGCGCGGTCATCGAAATGCTGATCACATCGCCTTCCTGGCCTTCAAACGTCCATACGTCCCCGTCGTCGTCCTGCATAAGGCCAACGGCAGACTCCCCATAGTCCAGCGTCAGCGCGTCGCCATCCGTGCCGGATGCATCGCTGTCGCTGTCGCTGTCCTCAGCATCGGCTTCTTCGCCGCTGGGGCGGATCGAATCGATGATTGCCTCGAACGTCTCTTCATAATCCGCCAATTCGCCCCTGGCGGCGAGCGTGACAAAGGTGATGCGCAGCTCGCGACTGCCCAAAACGCCTGCGAAACCGTCCCCGCTTGCGGCTTCGAGCGAGACAATATACCCCTCATAACCGCTGGTCTCGAACTCGCTGACGGTCCCCAATGCAGACCCCGCAGCCTCTTCTTCGGCGATGAACTCATCCATCGCTGCCTGGGCGGTCAGCATACCGTCATCATTGGAGGTCAGGTAAACCACCGCTTCGCCTGCGGGCACCACCGGATCACCGCCGCCGGTCACCGCGTCCTGCACCGCAGTGCTGCTGTACAGGAAAACGATTGGACGGGTGTTACCGTCCTCGTCTTCGCTAACGAATGCATCCAGAATCCAACCAGACGCGTAATCGACAGCGAACAGGCCGTTATCAAATGTTTCATCCAGGGTTTCCTGTGCCAGCGCAGCAGTGCTAAGAAGCAGGGCAGCGAGCATGAGGACAAGTGCTTTCGTATACCGGAACATTTGCTATTCTCCTTAGATTGATTGTTTGGGTCCTAATTGGCAGTTTCGAGAACGAAAATCATCTGGTCGTCGGTGATCTGCAGGCTCTGCGCACCCCCTGCCGGGGTCTGCTGACGGATGTAGCGGGTCCAGCGCGCGGTCAGGGAGTCGTTGACCAGGGTGATCATGGCATCTGGCGCAGGCTGGCCACCAATCAGCAGTTCGGTCAGCGTCCATGTGATGGCCTCGGTGGTGGTTTCGGGAACCAGTGTGACGACAACTTCCACAGAGTCGCCGCGACGCGGGATGATCAGCGCGGTAACGACAACCTGCCCCGGCTGGAAGTCAACCACCTCGTCGGTAACCTGGGCTGACATCGAGGACAGACGGCTGATCGTGTCGTTGGCCTGCGCTTCGGTGAAGACGTACAATTCCGTCATCGCTGCGTCGGTGTCGGCTTCTGTGGTGGGCAGCGCTTCTGGCGTGACCATGACTGCGTCTCCGCCTGCAAAGGTCACCGTGATTTCATCATCGGTGATTTCCACGCTCTCTGCCGCTTCACTAATCAGTGACGTGGAGAACGCGCGCCATGCGGGAAGCAGTTGGGCGTTAATCTGGCTGACTACGCTGTCTGGCGCTTCCTGGCCATCCAGCAGCACTTCGACGACGACCCACGACAGGTAGCCGCGATCCAGAGACGGCACGAGTACGATTTCACCGGCGATGGTGTCGCCAACTTCCGGAATCAGGGTTGCGGTGATGGCGAGTTCGCCGGGGCGCAGATCAACGGCGACATCGGCAACTTGCATACCCGGATTGGCTTCAATAAGGTAGCTTTGGTTTATTTCCGTTTCGGTAATCACAAGGGTATCCCCCTGTGCAGCAGCAGGAAAGACGGCGAGCAGCAGACTGAGGAAGACGACAAACAGGGTGAGGCGGCCAGGCATAATTGATCTACTCCATTTTGCTGGGTGAACACTGATGAGGTGCGTATCACCTCTACCCGCAGTCAACCACAGACCAGAGCATGACGGAACTGATCGCGGTCACATCCGTGCATGACCGCTGCACGTGCCAGCATGCAAAATGCATGGATGCGCCAACGCATGGATGCGCCTTGTCCCTCGTGGCGTCTCGCACGCTGCACTTCATGCACCGCGCCCCGGATGGAAAAAGCAGAAGATGGGATTGAAGAAGAAACAGCAGAATGACCAACCCGCTTTACTACTGACGGATAGCCTCGGTTGGATCCGTGCGGGTAAAGCACGGTTGATCGTGGCGGTAAGGTTCTGCAGTCGCACATGCTTTCCTGGAAATCGATGCTGTTTCTGTTCCATGTGGTGAGCGCAGGCCGATAAACACCCGTTGGCGAACCCTGCCCTCCTCCCATCGCCTGGCCGGGCAGCGAAGGGATGAGGACAGAACAGCGCAGAAATCGATTGACCAACAGCAGTTGTCTGAGGGAAGACATACCGGCGCACACGCTGCCCGCGTGAACGTCTCACAGCGTGTCATGGGGTGTTCACAGCGCCAGAAGCTCCATCCAGCACGGCGTAAGCGGTCTGCGGCGTTAGTGCCAGCGCCGCAGTTTCGGCATCAGCCCACTCGGATGGTGTCAATGCATCGCGGAGGGCATCTGCCAGCGCCTCGGCGCGGGCGCGAAGATCCGGGGCAGCAGCCCCAAGCTGCTGACGCACGTAGGCCAGCCAGCGCGCCGCCCCATGCGGATCGCCTTCGGCGTGAAGCAGCCGCCCTACCGCGCACAGCGTCAGCAGCAGATGTCCCGTCACCTGGATCGAGCGCGACAGGTGCAGCGCCTCGGTCAGCATGCGCCGCGCTTCGGCCTGTTCATTCAGGTCGATGAGCAGATCGGCCAGGTGCGTCAGTGTATCGGCATAGTTGTAGCGGTCATCCATAGCGCGATACAGTGCGGCACTCTCGCGAAGGTGCGCCTGGGCAGCGGCCAGATCGCCGCGTTTGCGGGCGAAATCACTCAGGTTAAACAATTGCAGCGCAATGCCCTGCTGCATCCCAATCTGACGGTAGAGCGCCATACTTTCCTGTGTGAGCTGCTCTGCACGGATGTGATCGCCGTCCTGCTCGGCAAGGTTACCCAGGTAAGAGAGCGCCGCCGCAATGCCACTGGGCTCATTCAGTTCACGGAAGATGGGCAGACAGGTCTCGGCATGATAGCGCGCCGCATCGGTCTGGCCGCCGTTGAACGCCAGCACGAACAGATCCAGGTGGCAGCCAGCGATGCCTTCCTGGTCATGCTGGCTGGTATAGAGCGCCAGCGCGGCTTCCAGGCTGTGGCGGCTGTCATCGATTCGGTCCTGGTAAGCAGCGATGCGCCCCAGGCCGCGCAGGGCACGGGCGCGGGATTGCACGCCTTCGTTGGCCTGTGACTGGGCCAGCACCTGCTCATACCCTTTGGCGGCTGCCGAAAAATCGCCCAGGCCATAGCGCACGTGGGCGTTGGTCAGCAGCAGGTCGATGTACTGCGGGTGATCGTGCGGCAGTTTTTCCAGCACGGCATCACACAGGTTCTTGCACACATGATACTGGCTGTTACGAATAAGATAACGGCCAGCGGTGACGGCATGCGATGCCGCACGCGCGGGATCGTCGCCATCCAGCCAATGCTGCGCGATCACATGCCGATAGGCACTCTCCTCCGGGTAAGCGGCTTCGATGGCAAGAGCAGCCTGCCGGTGCAGCGCCTGCCGCCGGTCGGCGGGTATATCCGCCAGGACGCCTTCGCGCAGCTTATCGTGGACAAAGCGCCATTCGCCGTCCGCAATTTCGAGAATGGCGCTGTCTGCGCAGCGGCGCAGCCACCCTGCGAGGGCGGCGGGATCGTCGCCCTGTTCCATAACGGGCTGCTGTACCTGCCGCCCCACGACCGCCGCCAGCATCAAGCGGGTGCGGTCAGTTTCGCTCAGCCGATTCAGGCGCTGATCAACGATCTGCTGAATGCCCTGGGCGAAGACACGTATGGGCAGCGTCATCTGAGCGATGCTTTCCAGCCCGCCAGCCCTTTCGGCCAGCGCCCTCAGGACTTCCACGATGAAGAACGTGTTGCCTTCGGTTTCGCGTTCCAGCAGGCGCACAATGCCATCCTCATGGTCAGGCTTTCCCAGAATGGATGTGCTTAACTGCCTTATTTCATGCGGCTGCAGGCGCTGCAAACGCAGGAGGCGCATGTTCGGGAGCTGTTCAGGCAGATCCGGACGTTCGTCATCCCGATACGAAGCCACGATCATCAGCGGCAGATCTGAACAGCGCCGGACCAGTGCCGCCAACCAGACCAGCCCTTCATCTGCCCACTGCAGGTCTTCCAGAATGAGCAGGGTTGGCGCAGGCAGCCGTTCGAAAAGCCCGATGATAACCCCCTCCAGGCGGAGGCGTTCGGCACTGCCGGAAAGGGGCTGCATCGCTTCCACACGCCGCTCTATCAGCCCTTCGATGTCTGGTACCAGGGGTTTCAGAACGCCAGCTTCAAAAGCGTTCAGCGTCACAGAAAGGCACAGACGGCGCAGCGGTTCTCGCCACATTGAGTCGGGCAGGCTGTCGCGCGTGCTGTCGCCGCGCAGTACCAGCACATTATCGGTTTGTGCGCGGATGCGGATTTCGTCCAGCAGGCGTGATTTGCCGATGCCGCTCTCACCGCCGATCAACCACGCGCTGCCGATGTGTTCCTGTACCATGACGGTTAGGGCTGTGGTCAACTGGTCACGTTCGCGTTCACGCCCCACAAAGCGCGCGGCTTTCAGAAAACTTTCACGAATAACGCCCGATCCGTCGCGCAGGGTGTTCCCGGTCAGGTGTTCCAGCATGGCGATGCAGGCCGTTGCACTGGGGGGACGGTTGCCGGGCTGCGGGTCGAGCAGGCTGGCGATGAACGGTTCGAGATGTGCTGCCGCTTCAGGGAGCGGGTTACGCGGAACCGCATGCCCGGTTGTAACGTGATGCAGTTGACTGAAAGTATAGGGGTGGCTGCCAGTGAACACCTGGTATGCCGTCACCCCGACTGCGTACAGATCGGACGGCACAGTGGCCTGCTCACCGAGCATAATTTCTGGCGCGAGGTAGAGCAGCGTGCCAGCGATCCGATCACCCTGCTGCCCCCCCTGCTGCGCCAACCCGAAATCCAGCACGACAACACGATCGCCTTCGATCAGGATGTTGGCGGGTTTGAGATCGCGATGGGTGATACCGTGCCGGTGCAGGTACTCCAGCGCCTGCAAGAGCTGAACAAGGTAATGCGCCTTTGTTTCCACCGAAGCAGCGTCCAGCCCAGTGATGAGGTCCCTGGCATTCAGCAGATAAGGCATAACCAGGTACGGCTGGCCCTCCGCGTCGAATCCGTAATCGAGCACTGGGATGATGTTTGGGTGTCGTAACCGGGCCAGCGTTCTGAACTCGTGCATGAGCACCAGCCGCATGTCCTGGTTGCCGGTGGAGTGCAGCGGTGAATAAGGGGTTTGCGCATGTATCCGCTTGATGGCGACCAGCGTATAGGTGAGGCGGTCATAGGCGGTGAAAACGGTTCCCATCCCCCCGCTGCCGATCTGGTCGCGCAGCAGGTAGCGGTGCCCCAGTTGATCATGCGTCGAAGTCGTCTTCAAAATTGTAACCTGTCGCTCGCGTTTTTTTCATTCTACGCGAACTTTTCGGAACATGCACCCAGAATCGCCGTGGATCGTTGCGGAGGTAAGCAGTGAACGGTTGGCAGGCGTGGTCTACCCCAGTTTATCGGAGCAAAAACGATTCTGGCGGCGCGGCTGACCCCGGACAGGACATGGGAATGGATGCTCCAGGACGGGCTGGGCAGCGTCCGCAGCATTGTCGATGACGCGTTCACCGTGCTCCACAACCAGCAGTACGCCCCCTACGGCATCCCTTTCGAAGCCAGTTACCTACAGCCTGGCGCTTTCTGGAGGACGTGCATCGCCATAAGTGCATTCACTTATCGCTGGACTAGCTCACGCCTGTCCAATTTAGGGCAACCTCATTGGCTCAGCCACCAGAACCCGTACCAGACTAAACACAGGCACGCTTGTGGCCAACCTGTTGGGGTCCCCCATAAGATTTTACATCGGGTGCGCGTTGCATCCGGGTCTGACCCAGCTCCTGGCCGCCACCACAACGGTGATCGGCACGTCGATTGGTCCGATAGTTTCTGGACTGGCATTTGACCATCCTGGCAGTTACAATCCTTCATCGTAGTCAGGTATTGTTCTGGCAGTGTTTGCCATGCTTGTATCCCTGGTGGTCAGCAAACCTGCCAAACCCACTTAATTGTAATCAGCCTCTGGCTCTGTCAGGAGAATTCAGGAAATGACTGTTCGCGTGGATTGAGTTTCACCCTGGACCGTATTCAGCGACGAAACAGGTTTCCTTGCTTCAGCATTTTCTTGAACGACGACAGCCAGAGGATCATACCAATGCAAGCCATCCCCAATTCAAACGCGACTCAACAATTTCATCACGAAGTCAACCGCCGCCGCACCTTTGCCATCATTTCACATCCTGACGCGGGCAAAACCACGCTCACCGAAAAACTGCTGCTGTATTCTGGCGCGGTTAACCAGGCTGGCTCGGTACGCGCCCGCAAGAATCAGCGCAGTGCCACCTCAGACTGGATGGCGATGGAACAGCAGCGCGGTATTTCCATCACGTCCACCGTGCTGCAATTCGAGTATCAGGGCTGTATCTTCAATTTGTTGGATACCCCCGGTCACCG
>CAZQIJ010000158.1:0-9543 GCA_964592955.1 uncultured Anaerolineaceae bacterium | reverse complement strand
GGTGGCGCAGTTCTTTATAGTAGGCGTCGTGAGGGAGATAAGCGATATGTTCGCTGCCGATGCGGTCGAGAATGGCCTGAGAGACGGTCGTCTTGCCGGACCCGGTGCCGCCAGCAACAGCAATTGTGAAGGGGAAACTTCCGCCAGACTGACCGCTCACCCAGTAGATAACCTGACATGATAAACGCCTGCACGGGCAGGCGAAATGTGAAGAGCCACCCAAGGGATTTGAACCCTTAACCTCACGCTTACGAAGCGTATGCTCTGCCGTTGAGCTAGGGTGGCATTGTTGGGGTCAGTATATCAGCCGAGCACTTGCCTGACAAGCCCCGATTTCCCTGCATTGCTCAGCCCCACAAGCGGCTCGCGTTGAGAATAGTTGTGACGGCGTTGGGTTCGGCTGCCATGACTTGGGTTATAATCTCTCAAATACAAGCTCAGGATGCAACAACAGGAGATGCAAGCATGGCGGCACAAACTTTCACGGCAACAGTGCTGGGCGTTGCGAATTTTCCCCAGATTACGACAGTGAACGTGCGTTCTGGCCCTGGCAAGGCACAGCACAAGCTGTTCGAACTCCCTGTGGGGAGCACCGCAGTCATTCAGGACGTGAAACCGGACGAAACAGGTGAACAGGGCACCGGCAAAGTTTACCAGTGGATGCAGCTTGTTCTGCCGGACGGGCAAACCGGGTGGGTGCGTGACGACCTGATCGGCGTGCAGGGCGACGGCTCACGCTTTGGTTATGGGCTTGTCCCGCAGACCGTGCGCGCCTTCGAGCTTGTCCGCCAGGCAGCAGCAGCCCCCGCCGCGCCAACCTCAACACCCGCGACCGCATCGCCATTCACACCTGCCACCCCAGCAGCTTCAGCATTTACGCCTGCCGCGCCGACCGCCACAACCAGCGCCGGGCCTGCCCGTCTTATCGCTATGTCCAAACTGGGCATCAATGTTCGCCCTGGGCCGGGATCGGTCCATAATCCACCGCTGGGTAAGCTCCCGTACCTGACCGTGTGTGAGGTGCACGAGGTGCGCGCGGAAGATAACAACGCAACGCGCTTCCGCTGGATTCGCATGACTGGCGGCGGCCTCTCCGGGTGGGTGCGCGAGGATTTTGTGCGGTTCGACGGAGACTTTGAAACCATCGGTTTGGGCAAACGCGATGCCTACCCCGCGCCCCTTGCAAACTCCTGGTGGGTACGCGATTTTGACAACATGCAGGGTTCTTCCACCTATCACCTGGGCTGGGATTTTGGCGCAGCGGTGGGTGAGCCGGTGTTGGCCGGGCCTAACGGCGGGGTTGTGCATTCCCTGGGGCGCTGCACAAAATGCACGCCTTCCCAGCCGAGTACTGTCAGCCAGGGGTTAGGGTTGGGCAACACCGCAGTGTTCAGCGATCCCGCCTGGGGTTTCGGTTATGGCAATTACGTCGTGGTACGGTATCTGAACGAGCAGCTTCCCGAATCGACCCGCCAGCTCCTGGCGAACCGGGGGATGAGCGGTTCGCACATGTTTGTGGTCTATGCGCATCTGAATACCATCGATACGCAGCCTGCAAAAGCCCTCGCACCCAACGAGCGCATTGGCACGGTCGGCAATACCGGGAATTCCGAGGCCGAGCATCTGCACCTGGAGATCCGCGCGTGGCCAGATGCGAACGAGACGAGCTTCGGCAAAATGCAGCGCAATATCCTGGATCCGGTGCTGCTGTTTCGCCGGTAAGAGCTACGGGGCTGTCAGAGGATGAACCCGCCTGCGTGCAGGCGGGTTTGTGCTGACCTGGGGTGTGCGCTGGCGCTACTTGTTGAGGTTCAGTTTTTCGTTTTCGCCGCCTTCATAGGGCTTTCCCGTAACCGCAGCCTTAACCACCCCGGCAAACTGGATCAGTTTGTTCGATGGGCCGGAGTCCCAGTATTCAGCGCTTTCAACACGTACCTTGAGCAGTGCCAGATGTGGATCCTCCAGGCCTTCGGGGAACCAGGCCTTGAAGAGCGGAGTCCACAGCTCGCGCATCTTTGCCTGATCTTTCAGGAAGTGTGCGGTGCCCGTCACAGAGACATAACGGTTATCAGACGGTGAGGCATAGCTGATGCTGACGCGGTGTTCTTTGTTGATCTCTGGCACTTTGTCGGTGTTATCTGCGGTGAAGAACCACAGATCGCCATCGAACTCGGCCTGCTGCGTCATCATGGGGCGGCTGCGCAGCGTACCATCCTGGTCTACGGTCGTCAGCATCGCCACCTTAATCCCGTTGATCATATCACGCAGGGCTTCAATCTCATTCGCCATGTTCCACTATCCTTTGACATTCCATCGATCCTGAGCTTCAAGCCTACACAATATCTCGAATGAAATTTCTGAAGTGGCGGTGAATAGTCATTTAGAACCTGTCTTACCGGCGTACCCTGCGCAGCACCAGCAGCGGCACTGTGCGCGCCTCGTCCACACGCAGCACCAGTGCCAGCGCAAAAAACGCAGCGATTCCCACACCCATCCCCACAACAGCAGTCACGAATGGCCCTGCTGGCGCGGTGACCTGACCCACACCCCACACCACCACACCCATCCCTGCGGCGGCCATCAACGTGCGCGCTGCACCGCTCACCACATACCCCGCCTGAGCACCCTCAACACGGCGCGACAGCAGCCACCACAACCCCAGGCTTTCAACCAGCGTGGTGATGGAAATGGCCAGCGCCAGCCCACCAAATGCCCCCTGGGCCAACGTGTCTGGATTACCCACAAACCGAATCAGGATAAAGTTCAGCACAATGTTAGACACCATAGAGAGCAGGCCAACGATGACCGGTGTCCAGGTATCCGACAGGGCATAGAAGGCGCGCGAGAGCACTTCGAGCAGGCTGTGACCGGCGATGCCAAGCGCGAAAAAGCTCAGTGCCCAGGCCGTACCGGCAGTTGCTTCAGCGGACCAGGCAGCACGCTCGAACACCAGCGAGATGATGGGGCGTCCGAGGACAATGAGACCCACACTGGCGGGCAGCGCCAGAAACAGAACACCGCGCAGCGCGCCTGCCAACCGGTCACTAAAACCTGCCATATCGCCCTCGGCAGCCAAAGCCGAAAGCGACGGAAACACCGCCGTGCCCACGCTTTGGGCGATCAGCCCCAGCACGAAAAACATCAGATACCACGCGGTCGTCAGCGCGGCATAACTGCCGTCCACCATTCGGTTAGCAAAATACGCACTTACCAGGAAATTGATCTGCACCACCCCCAGGCCAAAGACGCGCGGCAGCATGAGCGTGACGACCTCGCGCACACCTTCAGTGCGCCAGTTGACGAGGATGCGCAGCCGGGCACGCACCCGGGGCAGCCCTGGCACCTGGACCGCAAGATGCAGCAAAGCCCCCAGTACCGCCCCCAGCGCCAGCCCATACACATTCACCGGGGCTGGCGCTGGCGTGGCAAACAACCCGGATTCCGTGGGCAGCAGATGCACAACGACCAGCGCCCCAAAGATCTGGCCCAGGTTGTAGACGCTGAGCGCCAGTGAAGGCAGCAGAAACATCTGATGCGCGTTCAGAATGCCCATCAGCAGACCGCTCACCGTAAAGACGATGGTGGTCAGAAGCATGATCTGGGTGAGGCGGATGGTGAGTACCTGATACTCCGGCGGATTCTGTGAGACCAGCGGCGTGACGATAAACGGCGCGAAAACCATCATCACCAGGCCCAGCAGTGCCGCCGCCAGCGTCGAAAACGTCATCACCGCGCTGGCAAGCTGCCAGGCCCGCGCTGTGTCGTCCCTGGCCAGGAAGCGCGAGAAAACCGGGATAAACGACGATCCTAATGCGCCGCCTGCGACCAGCGTGTAGAGCATTTCTGGCAGACGCTGGGCGGTGGCAAAAGCATCAAGGTCAGCGCTCGCGCCGAATGTTCCGGCGATAATGGCCTGCCGCACCAGGCCCAGCACACCGCTGGCCAGAAAACCCACCAGCATAACGGCTGCGGCGCGCGCGATTTGTGTGTTGGAGAGAGCTCGTGTTGTCATGTCCTGTCCATGTTCTGCGGCTGAGTAAGAAATTTCCAACCGCGCGAATTTTGTTTTGCACTGTCCCGGTCTATAATTACACACTGTGAAGTCGTGTTGATAAAGGCGGTTGTTTGTGTCTTCAGCAAAATTCCTTCTGGAACACTTCTACTATGGTCAAACGGTACGCAACAATCAGGCGGAAGGTACGCTGCGACTGCTGGCTTCGTCGCCAGATGTCACCAAACAACTTGTGAGTCTGGCCGTTGACCGTGTTACCGTACCGCCGCTGATCCGCTCACATAATGGGGCCTGGGCGCTGGTGCGCGGGGGCAAACAGCTTCCGTTTCTGCTGGTCCAATCCCAGGTCGGCAGTGCGGGGCAGATTGTATCGCATTATATCCTGGTGCCGCCGGATATTCTGCGCGCGGTCAGCGGCAATATCGGCGCACTGCGCGCACTGGTGCAGCCTGAACTTCCAACTTTCGCGGAAGAAAATCAGCAGATCAAGCCGCTGCAGCTCGACCAACCGGCACCTGTTTCAGTGGACGCGCAGGTAGACGATATCCTCGATCTCATGACCGTCACCAAAAACCGGATGGATGTCATGGAGAAACTGCTCGCCGCCATTGTCCAGGTGGTGCAGATTGTGGTACAGGGCGCACCGGCTGACCTGACACAGCGCGTCGATTTTATTGAAGGTATTCTGGGACTGCTGCCGCCATCGGTGCGTTTTGCCGTAACCTTCGCAACCCACAGCCTGCCCACCACCGAAATCGACGCACAGATTCGCTTCTACAGCGACGACGCCCCCCCCAAAGGGACGCTCGTCTACAATTGGACAACGGCGCAGATTACCGGCGAAATCGTGGAAGACACGTACAGCCGTTTCATGATCAGCCAGCTTCGCCTGGATACAACCGCCGTGATTGAACAAACACGCGCGCTGACCCCGGCCACCGGCTGGCGCATGAAACAGGGTGATAAGCTGGCAGATGCCCTCTCCTATGGATCGTACCGGCTGAAGATCGACGAGGCACTGATCAACAACCTGCCAGTCAATAAGGACGATGTCTCCAGGGTGCTGGCCAGTGATCCTACGCTGAATGATTCGCAGCGTGTGGCTTATGCGCGGCACCTGCTGAAGTTCTCGCTGGCGATGAACGACCCCCAACATGCCGATCCTATCGCGCCCCTGCTGGCGCATTCGCTGGATATGGAACGCGCAACCTACCAGCAGCTTACCGAAGCGCTTAGCAATGGTCAGCACCTCATTGTGTACCGGATGGTGAGAGGCTGGCTCAAACACACCGAAGGTCCCAGGTCAGAGCAGTGGATGCTGATGGCGCACCGCGCCGCGCTTTCACACATCCAGGATCTGAACACAAACCGCGACAGTGAGAAACTGACCGCCTTTCTGGAAGAACTGCGCGCCGAAGGCGCTGCGATTCAACTGGAGCGAACGGTAACGAAAATCATCGAGCGCGCGCTGCCCCTCACTTCGCAGGATGCGGCGCTGGCAGAAAGCGTGTTCCTGCTGGGCACTCGCTACATGGATTTATCGACCCTGCGCGCGCTGCTTTCCATGAAACCGTTTGTCGCGCAGCTTCCGCTGCCCGTGCGCCAACTGTGGGGCGCACTGAATGGGGCAGAGATCAACCGCCCGAAAGAGGGACTGCTGTTGAGCGTGGCACAGGTTTTTGGGGAAGCGCATGAATCTGTGCTACTGGTGCGCCTGGCGGAACTGGCGCGCACAATGGGACGGTTTGACCTGATCGACACTTCGGCTTTCAACCGCCTGGTTCGCACCGCACTTTCGCCAGATGCACCAGCCTACCGTGAACGCCTTCTGAACATCACGGTACGGCCAGATAATCACGACTTGCAGGCCCTTGGTGCAGATGGTGGCAAAGCCATGCTCCAGATCCGCCTGGCGCTGCAGGATTATGAGGAACTGGCCGCGCAGATGATTCAACAGTCCTCACTGCTGTACCCCGGCGAAAAGCAGATAGACTACATCAGGATGGTGGAACAACTCTTTGCCGATACCGCAATCCCGGTCTCAGAAATTGCCCGCGCCCTTGCAGAAATCAATGCACGGGGCATCAAATCTGCGCCGCTGATGATGGCGTCCATTGGCAGCCTTCACGGACGCTCTCGCTCAAAAGAAACGGACACCATCGCCCGGCAAACCGAAGACACGCTTAACACCCAGCGTGGCCTGCTTAGCGTTGTACCGCCAGACTCGCTGATGAATCTGCTGAACTATTATGCCCTTAGCGGCGATGCCGAAAGCGCAGCGCGCGTGGCCCAGCTCATTCCGACCGCGGCCTCTGCGCAGGATGTCGATGGTCTGGGCGTCATCTCGCGCATGTACCGCATTATGTCTCAGGACAACGCGACGCGCGACGTCGGCACTCAGATCTTGCGACTTTATGTGCGTGAGGCAGAGGATAAAGAGGCGCGTCAGGCGCTCGTTTACTACAGCCGTGAACTGGGTGCCAGCGTACGCAGTGCCCTGGAAGCCACTTATGCGCTTAAAACGATGATGGGCGGGCTGGATGTCATTATGTATGCGCGGCACATTCAGGCGGCGGTGCGCTTTCTGGGGGATACCCAGGCTGCCTATATGAGCAAGAACCAGCCGACCATTCCTGATATTATGACCAATCTTAACCAGATGCCGGGCAGCTATGCCCGTGAAGACCGCCTGATTTTCACACGGTCGATCATGAACCTGGCGCGCAGCATCGTCCTGATGACAACGCAGAAACCCCGCAATCCGGCGGCGCTGCTGGCCGGCCAGGCGGAACCGCTGGGTGCGCTGGACGTGCTGCGCATCGTTGCTGGCTACTGCAACGATGGGCGACGTCTGGAAACCAAACTGCTGCCGGCACCGCTGCGCTACCCACTGGGTGAACGCACACGCCGCCTGATGTTCGATGAGGTTTCACAGGCCAGCCTGGTACTGGGCGAGGCCCTGCGCGCCTTCCCGGCAGGCAAACCGGTAACGCTGAGGACTGCTGACATCCGCGAAGAAATCAGAAGTGTGCTGGATACAGCCGACGATGCCGAAGCGGTTGAGGCACGCTGGCTCTTGGGGACTGAGCTTCAGAAGCTGATCGAACTCGTGGAACAGATCGCGGAAAGTGGCGACCCGAAGGCGGTAGAGGAAGGCAGCGGCCTGGCCAAACGCATTGATGCAGGCAATTTCAGGCCGCGCAGCGCGCTGGAATTCTACAGACTGCTCTACACCTACTACTATTCGCGTGCCTGAAGGGGTTGCGAAGGTTCTTCAGGTGCGTTCGGCACGAAGCTGGATCAGGCTTCGCGCCGGACGTCTGCGTAGGTGCCGTTTGTGACGATTTCGAGTTGTTCAATCGCAACTGGGAAAATTGCATTGTGCGCGCCACCTGCGGCATACACCACAGCGTAACGCCTCAGGAAGTCATCCAGCAGTACGGGGAGATCTGCCGTGCGGTAACCCAACGGCGGTACGCCCCCTGGTGCATAGCCTGTAATGGCAATGCACTGCTCTGCTGTAGCAACCCTGACCTTTTTGCGACTCACTGCATAGCGGGTCGCCAGTTTACGTTCATCCACGCGCTGATCCCCGCTTGTAACCACCACCAGCGGTTGGTCTTCTACGATAAAGACAATACTCTTGGCGATCTGTCCCAGTTCACACCCGATCTGCTCGGCGGCAAGCTGCGAGGTCGCGGTGGAGTCGTCAAAGAACCGCACCTGAATCCCGATCCCCAGGGCATCCAGTGCGGCCTGTACATGGCGTGGATTAAACGCTTCCATTGCTGCTCCGTACTGTTCGTTCAACAAGATTCAGACTGGCTGAGCGACCGGCAGAGCCAGGGTGAACGTACTGCCTTCAGCAAGCCGCGTGCGCACGCTAAGGTAGCCACCGTGTGCTTCGGCAACGGTTCGCGCCACAAATAACCCCTGTCCCAATCCGCGCGGGTCCAACAGTTTGCCGCTGCTGGTGCGGGGTTCACCGCGATAAAACCGTTCAAAGATGTGCGGCAAATCCTTTTCGGAGATCCCTACCCCTGTATCTGCCACCTGAATGTTCAGATACGCCGGGTTGTCTTCATTGAGGCGCGAAAGCACCACGATGTGGCCGCCAGCTTCGGTGTAGCGGATGCTGTTCTGCATGAGGTGCCCCAGCGCCCAGCGCAGCCGCTGCTCGTCGCCCGTAACAACCAGTTGCGCGGCATCCCGCAGCATCACCATGACATCGAGATGCGCGCGTTTGACATCTGCTGCCAGCCCGTTAACCAGCCCCCACAACAGCGGTTCAATGGAGACGCGATCGCGCCGGATCGAAAAGGCACCTGCGCCCATCTCAGAAATATCCAGCAGTTCAACGACCATGCGATCCAGGGTGTCTACATTGCGCGTCAGCGTCTCCAGCATCTTGCGGTTTGCGGGCTGGCCTTCGGCTGTTCCCGCCAGGATCTCGCTGACGCCCTTAATGACCGTCATGGGGGTGCGCAGCTCGTGGGAGATCGCCGTCACAAACTGATCCTTAAGCCGGTCCGCCAGCGCATCGCGGGTCACATCGCGCAGCACAATCATCGTTCCCAGCCGCCTGCCGTTCTTATCCGCAACGGCAGCCAACTGCGCGCCCAGAATCCGGTTGTTAACCTGAATGCGTGTCGGGTCGCCCAACGGGGCAAGCTCGGAATCCACATGCAGCACATCGCGGTAGGCATCAAAGAGCGTGCCCAATTCGCTCTCCCAGAAATTCTTCTGGCTTCCGAGAAGTTTTTGCGCGGCGCGGTTAATCAGGACAATGCGACCTTCCATGTCCTGCATAATCACGCCTTCCTCAATGGTGGAGAGAATGCCATGCAGACGCGCAATTTCGCCTTCGCGCTGGCGCAGAGACTGGCGAAGCTGTTTGTTGCGGTCGGCGATCATGCGGGCCTTTTCCATTTGCAGCTTGTGACGCTTCGCTGCCACCGCCTGCTCTGGCCACAAACCGGCATACAGGCGGCTGAAGAACCGTTCGGTGGAGGCCCCCAAACGATTGACCCTGCTCAGAACACCGTTGACCTCGTGCGAATCGTTCATGATCCCTTAGAGTCATCCGTAGTTGGCGCGGGCGATACTGGCGAGTCTGCGGGCGCAGTGGGTGGTGTTTGCGTTTCGCCGCTATGAGATTTCTCTGGGGCAGCCGTGTCTTTCGGCTCCGTTGTAACTGCTGCATTCGGACGGGTGGGCGACTCGCCAGAGGCGTCAATTTCTGCCGGTGCAGCAGCGTCTGCCACGGCTTCGGCGATTGCACTGGCCACTTCCGCAGGTTTCTTAACGGCGGTGGGGGCACTGGCGGCTGCACGGGCCATATCTGCCGCCTTCTTCTGAATAATGTCGTTAAGCAAGGTGCGCAGTTTGTCGAAATCCGGCAGCGGCTTGTTGATGATGTGATCCACGCCGAATTCCGCGCGCATATGTTTCATTTCGTCATCGCTGAGCGCGAAGGCGGTCATCAGCACAATCGCAATGTGCTTCAACTGATCCAGTGAACGCATCCTCAG
>CAZQIJ010000157.1:0-9557 GCA_964592955.1 uncultured Anaerolineaceae bacterium | reverse complement strand
GTTTCGTCCCAGGCTGTAGGGCGCTAGCAGATAACTGCTGAGTGTCTGATCAATCGTCGCAAAGATCAGATTGGCGGTAAGCTCCGTATCCTGCGGTTGTTCGCCAGTCTGCGTTCTAACCACCAGTTGCTGTTCCAGACCAAACTGCTTGTTGTACTTTTCGACGATTTTTCTGTATTCCTCATAGAACTGTTTAGCAAGCACGCGCATCGGCACCGAGTAGATGCAGCGGCGGGGGAAGGAAGTGTTGTGCAACGGTACCCTGAGCTGGTAGAGGAAATGATCAAGTGCTGCGCGAGTCTTGCCAGACCCTGTTGGTGACTGAAGGATCACGTTTTTTCCTGACGCCAGCAGATCAGATACGCGCTGCTGATGTGGCCATAAGTCGTTCATGCCTAATCTCCCCAAAGGTTGTTGAAACGACGACGTGACGCGTCATCTGCATCATTCCCGATCCATCCGTACATCTCCGCCAGGCGGCGCGATTCGCCGATCAGTGTGTCGCGTAGTTCCTGTGGCTGAAGCACCTCACAGTTGGCTCCCCAGGTGCGAATCCAGGGGGTAAGGTCGGTGGTATCTGCCACGTGCAAAGCGATACGGACATAGCGGGAATCGTGTTCATCGGTGATGGTACGCTGTGAAGGATGCCATTGGGTTTCTCTCACCCGCTTGGCAACATCAGGGTGAAATCGCAGAATGACCTCTACAGTTTCTTCGCCATAATAGATCGACCACGCGTTACGGAGCAGTTCAAGACCCGGAAAATCCGTCGGGATTTCAAAGGGATCGCGCAGCAGTTTGATCTGCTGGATCCGCTCCACCTTATAGGTCCGCATAGCCTGCGCAGCTTCGCTGAAACCGATAATGTACGTTGAGAATCCGATGAGCGAAGGTTCAATCAGGTAAGGGGAGAATGTTGTCACAAATGGCTTCCCTTTGTAGGGCTGGTAGAGCATTTCGATTTTGCGGTGATAAAGATAGCTGTGTGCGACAACCCGGAAGACGTCCATGTAGCCGGCATCTCGAGGTCGCTGGGCGAGTTCCGATGCAGCTTCCTCAATGTGACTCTCCACACCAGCATCGGCTCGGAGCGCATGAGCCAATTTGTACAGCACTGTCTCCGCAATCTCGTTGCGGCGGTCACTCTGTTTGACGAGCATGCGCGCTGCCAGGTAGAGTACAGTCGCTTCCTCTGGTTGAACCTCCAGTGGACGCATCACTGCTGGGGTGAAAGACTGCGCAAACCAGAGGACACCGTCCTTGTACACTTTGCCTTCCTGTTCAAGGGTACTAAGATAATTGTCCACACTGCGACGTTCGAGTTTCAGTCGCTCTGCAATTTCACTGGAACGCAGACCATCCATGTGTTGTTTCAAAAGAACGTATACACGCTGCTTACGTGCAAGTGTGTCTTCTGCGGCATGTGGGGGCATAAGCAAAACTCCTGTGTTTACTGACACTACCTTAACTGTAGGCAGGAGTTGGAAAAAATGTTTCCAAATTTTGCGACTGATAAAGAGGAATCCCGAAAATCATTCGAATTTGCCTGAGCAGAAAAGAGAACTGACTTGTTGAAGATCACAACCATGACGTTGTGGGTCATGCATAAATCTCCATCAACAATTGCTATACACGTTTTGTGTGCTGAGTGAACGTCTGCTGTTATCTACCGTTTTCCGGCGATGTATTGCGATATGGTTTCCCTCGTCTGGTTTCTGCGTGTCCCACGATGATCTCCTCCTTTTCTCAGAGCTTAAACGACACTCTTTGCAAGTACTGCAAAGACTAAATGAGAGTTTTGAAATTAAGAATTTTTTGGGTTATCCATACACCTGCTTGTAATATCAGGATTAAGAATGTTTCCGAGCCCGCCGAGCAAAATAAAGAGGCTGGGTCAGGCCCAGCCCTCCAGAACACCTAACTATAGGCTTGTGCCAGCAGCCTGGACGCGCGCTTCATGTACTGGCTGAAGGTCTGCGGCTTTCTGCCGTTGTCCAGCGCTGCCTGGCGGTACGACTTCCCGTCCAGTCAGGCTGCTGGACGAGTGTCTCCCACAGCACGGTGAAGCCGATCTGCAGGCAGTCGGGGATTTCGTGGGGGCGCAATCCGAAACGCTTCATGACGTTGGAGGCGTAGTGGGCGAGATTGTCGTAGATTTCGTTGTAGGACTGCGGACCGGCCCACGAGGTGGGGTAGGTCGCGGTGCGGTTGAAGGGGCGAATCTGTGCGCGGATGCTGTTCATGTGAAGTCTCCTTGGTGCTGACAATCCCTCAGCTCGGATGAGCACAACGCTCCCCAGGTCGGGACAGCGCTGAGGAGGGGACCCGGCAAGGACGCGCGGGAGCGCGAGGCAGGTGGTGCGGTCGGCCTGTTTTGCGGGCAAAATGGGCCGAGCTGCCGCCAGGCAGCGGCACCGTACCCGCCTGCCGGTGCTTGCCGGGGAGGCGTCCCGCGCTGTACGCTCGCCGCGCCGGCGTTGTGCGAGGAGGGGAAAAATCGGAGCTTTGTATATTGTCCGATTCAGGTTATTGCGTCATACTGTACGCAGTGATCCGCGCTGACCGAAGACGACAACACCTATGCCTACCCTCTTCATCTCTTATAAACGTGGCACTACCGCTGTCGCGCCGCTGATGGAAAAGCTCAGAGCTGCGCATTACCGCCTGTGGTTTGATCGTGACGAGATTCATCTCGGCGATCCGGACTGGCAGGCACGCATTGACCAGGGCTTACAGCAGTGCGATGGCGTGATTCTCAACATCACCCCGGCTGCGTGCCAATCCGAACCGGTGCGGTACGAAGTCAAAAAGGCACGCGAACTGAACAAGCCGATCTTTCCGGTGATCCTGGAGCGCATCACCAGCTACGACGATGCCATCCGTGACCTGGGGCTGGCGGACAAGCAGCACATCGAGGACTTCACGGACGTGACGCGCTGGGATGAACAGATCCAGCGCCTGCTGCGTGACCTGGAATCGCAGGGTTTGCGGGTGACGCGCCATGATCGCCGCCAGCAGCGCGACCGGAACAACCCCGGTTACGTCCTGCACCAGACCTACCTGAAGCGCCTGGCGGAGCGCATCGGCACGTTGAATCTCGCACAAATCAATCCGAAGAACGCGCTCGGTGTTGCGCTTGAACAGGTCTATGTGGACTCGCCAACTGGATTAACCATCAGCGTGGAGGTTCAGAACTGGCAGGTGGTAGCTTGGGGTATCGAGAGCACGTCAGAAAACCACCCACTTTGGAAATGGGAACGTCCGTTTGAAGAACTGACAAAAATGTTAAGAAGCAGAGGAGGTAAACGGATTGCATGGACGGAAGGGCAATACACGCCTGACGAGTTAGGGCTTGAAACCGCCCCTTTTGAAGCCCTGATCAGCGGGATTGATAGCACGATCACTCGGTATCGTCAGGAAAACCCCGATGTAAAGCCTGATGTAAAGTATAGCTGGCAAAATCCCTGGAATAATGGCGTAAAGAAAAACACGATCAACCTGCACCTCAACCACCTCGCCGCTGCGCGTGATCGTCTGGTGATTCTGGGCGCACCGGGCAGCGGCAAGAGCACCTTTGTGAAGTTCCTGGCGCTGTGCCTGGCTGGATCGGGTATCGACGACTGGACGCGGGGCGTCAGCATCGCGGCGTTAGACAACTGGCCGCATGGGGCGCTGACACCGGTTTATGTCGAACTGCGACGGCTGGTCGCCTCCAAACATTTCCCCGCTGATGTGAAAACACCTGCCACTGCCGATCATCTGTGGGCCTACATCCAGCATGAGGTACTGGTACTGGGTGAGGCGTTAGCGGCTTACGCCGAGGATCTGCGCTATGACCTCGAACATGGTCACGCGGTCCTCATTCTGGATGGGCTGGACGAAGTGCCCTATCCCGAAGGCAAACTCAAGCAGCGCCAGCAGCAGCTCATCAGCCTGGCGCAGAGCCTCAACACGCGCTATGCCACCAGCCGCATCATCGTCGCCAGCCGCCCCTATGCCTATGAGGGCTGGACGCTGCCCGGGTTTCAGGCGGTGACGATCACCGAATTTGAGGATGACCACCGCGAGGCGCTGGCGAGCCGCCTGTACCGGACAGCCGGTTTAGATGAGGATACAGCCAAAGCCAAAGCGCAGGCGCTCAACCAGCAGTTGGAGGAGATCGATCCTGAACTGAAAGACCGTCCGCTGTTTGTCACGCTGATGGCGACGATTTATCTGCGTGGGGACAGCGAAGGTCTGCCCACGCGACGCGGTGCGCTCTACCGCGAGAGCATTCTGCTCTTGCTGGATCGCTGGACGCAGAGCAAAGCGGGTGCGCCCTCCTTGATCGAGATTCTGAGGTTTAAATCACTGGACGATTTATACGCTCGGCTGGCAGCGCTGGCCTATGAGGTGCATGAGCAGTACGGTGAACAGCCGGGAACCCCTGAAATTGATGAAAGCCTGCTGTACAGACATCTGAAACCCCTGGGGCGCAGCATCGCCGCCGAACTCATTCCCTATCTGAGCGAAAATGCGGGTGTGTTGGTGTGTCCGGGTCAGGATGGCGAAAAAGATGTCTTTCACTTCGCGCACCGCACCTTTCAGGAGTATCTGGCAGCGGCGCATCTGATGACCCGGTGTGCTGAAGCCGATTCATTTGATCGGGTACGCGAACTGATCACAGGCAAACCGCAGGTGTGGCGGGTGCCGTGTGTGCTGGCAGGGGACGTGCTGGCCGATACGGACCGGCGCGGCGACCTGTGGGGACTGATCGGCACGCTGCTGGAAGATGATCCACCAACATCCGGTGATGATCCGCGCTGGTGGTTAGTCTGGTTGGCAGCGACTGTCAGTACCGAACAGAAGTTACATGAGCAGGAGAAGCTCAATCGGCGCACCGAGCAGCCGGTTCGAGATGCACTCATTGACTGGACACTTGCGCTCATCAAAACACCGCAGGCACTGTCACCTGTCGAACGCGCTTTCTGCGGACGGGCGCTGAGTCTGCTCGACGATCCCCGCCCCGGCGTTGGGCTGACGTCCGACGGCCTGCCGGATATTGCATGGAGTGCGGTGATCCCGCCGGGAGAGTACCCGATAGGCGGCGATGAAGGGGCGTATGAGTCGCTGCCAGCGGAAAGGTACACGCTCACCTATAGCTATCACCTCTCGCAATATCCGGTGACTTACGCGCAGTTCGCCGCTTTCATCGATGCACCGGATGGCTATCACAGTAAGGAATACAATTGGTTTGAGGGACTGGCAGCCGATGATAGCGATAAGCGTTTAGAGGAGCAGGTTTTCAAGTACAGCAATCACCCGCGCGACACCTTAAGCTGGTATCAGGCGATGGCGTTCTGCCGCTGGCTCTCGTGGCGACTGGGTGGCGAGACGGACTTAGGGAAAATCGCGCAATGGGCGGTGCGTCTGCCGACGGACTATGAATGGGAAATCGCGGCGCGCGGGAACACGGGCTGGGACTACCCCTATGGAGACGACTTCGCCGCGGCCAAGGGAAACACACATGAAACCGGTATCGGGCAGACCAGCGCGGTCGGCATCTTCCCGGATGGCGTGACATGGTGTGGGGCGCTGGACATGAGCGGGAATTTGTGGGAATGGTGTCTGAACCCAGTTGACAGGCCTCAGGGCGGTTTTGAGGACGAGAACATACGTTCTAATTCCCGGCGGGTGTTGCGCGGCGGGTCTTGGTTCAACGATCGTGGCGTTGCGCGTGCCGCGTACCGCCTCAACTCCGTTCCAAACCTCCGTAGCAACTACTACGGTTTTCGGTTGTGTGGTGCCCCTTCTCAATCGCTGATTCCTGTGGGCGGTCTGCCGTAGGCAGAGAAACCGCGCGTAGCGCGTGTTTCAGCCCGGCTTTTGGTATTTTCTATTCAGTTCAATGCCGCTGCGTCGTAGCGCGGCAACGGCGATCCGGGCCTCGTTAGCCTCGATTTCGGTTTTCGGTTGGTGGTTGGTGCCCGCTAATAAGCGTCCCTGACCTCTGATCACTGAATCTCTGTAACTCCGGCGCGCGCAGCGCGCCTCCAGGGGGTAGCCCTCACGCCCCATCACCGCGACACCCCATGCCTGAAGCCACACCTTAACTCCGAGGACCCATGCCAGCAGAAGACCAGTTCTCGCAGCAGGCGGCGCTTTATGCCCGCGCACGTCCCCACTACCCGGAAACGTTCTACGGGTACCTGGCCAGCCTCGCCCCGGCGCACGATGTGGCCTGGGATTGCGGCACCGGCAGCGGTCAGGCGGCGCTGGGGACCGCCGCACACTTCCGGCGCGTCGTCGCCACCGATATGAGCCACAGCCAGCTCGCCCACGCCTTCGCGCATCCGCGTGTGCGCTATGCCGTCGCGCTGGCGGAGCACTGCCCGCTGCGCAGCGCCAGTGCCGACCTTGTGACCGTCTCGCAGGCCGCCCATTGGTTTGACCATGACCGGTTTCATGCCGAGGTGCGGCGGGTGCTGCGCCCTGGCGGTGTCGTCGCGCTGTGGACCTACTTTCTGCCGGACGTTACGCCCGCAGTCAACGCCCTGTGGCAGCGCTTCTACGCGGAGGTCGCCGGGCCGTACTGGTCCGCAGGGGTGCGCTATGTGGAAGCCGCCTACGAGACGCTGCCGTTTCCGTTCCGGGAAGTGCGCCCGCCAGCCTTCACCGTCACAGCACACTGGACGGCAGACGACGCCTTCGACTTCTTCAATAGCTGGAGCGCCACGCAGAAGATCATCGCGGCGACGGGCGAAAATCCGTTCGTGCGCGGCGGTGACCTGTACCGCGCGTTTGCTGCGGCGTGGGGGGATGCGGCGCGGCGCGTGACGTGGCCGCTCATTGCCCGCGTGGGCACGGTGGGCACGGTGGGCAGGCGTACCTCGTAACCCAGCTTGTCGCTCAGCCAACGACAGAATCATGTAGAGCATGAACGGATTCCGCACCTGGGATCCTGTTCCGGGTCAGGTTGGTGGGATGAGCGTGCGCTTTATCCCCTACATCGACGCAGGTGGTGATCCGGTCAACTATCTTGACCCCAGCGGGAAATTGTTCTGGATACCTGTGCTGGCAATGGCAGCGGCAAGCGCTGCGATTGATGTCGCTATTCAGGTTGCTGTTGAAGGGAAATCGTTAAACTGTATCGACTGGCGTTATGTCGCGTTTTCCGCAGTGCTGGGAGGGCTCGGTGGTGCCGTAGGCATTGCCGCTAAAGCCAGGCATCTCAGTGCCGCGAGACGAATTGCACTTGAACTGGGTGTGGATGCAGTCGGGTCAACAGTCGGGAACGCGATCCTCTACGGAGAGGACCTGAGCCTGAGCAACCTCGCCAGGAACTTTGTCTCGAGTGCATTTGGCAATGTGCTTGGAGAAATTGGTGGCGCGATTGCCGGTGGTGTAGTCCGCGCGGGCAGAGGTGTCTTCCGTGGTCTCAGTAATCTGAACCCCGGGCGCGCCATTGCCAATGCTGCGGACAATGCTAACGTAGGACGCGGCATGGCTGATGTTGTGGACGATGTCAATCTGACGCGTTCCATGGATGACGCCAATATGCGCGGCGCACAGTGCAACAGCTTCAGCGCCGACACACTGGTCTCCACCACCGACGGCTACCTGCCGATCAGCGAACTCCAACCGGGCGACGACGTTCTGGCATATAATGAAAGCACGGGAGAGACTGGCGAGTACACCATCACCCATACCTGGGAGCACGACGACACCATCGTCACCCTGACCATCGACGGCGAGATCATCGAGACGACGCCCTGGCACCCCTTCTACACCAACACTGGCTGGACCGACGCCGCCAACCTCACCCCCGGTGACCTCATCCTCTCGCTGGCCGGCAGCTACTGATATGCTTGACGTGACCATATGACGGATTTGCCTTCCCGCAACACCAGGGAATAACCCTATAATGGACATATCAACAAAAATGGAGGTTGTGAGGATGGCTAACCGAACCATTACACTGCGTTCCGATCTTGTGGAGCGCCTCGAAGCCCTCGCCATACGTCAGGGGCGATCACTGGATGAAGTCTTCAGTGAATTGCTCGCCAGCCAGATGCCGGAAGCTGGCAAAAATTGGGCATTGGCTGTTGCGGAAGCAATGGAGACAGCAGACATCAACTGGCTGGATGACCCTGATGCATCACGGAACAGCCGTGAGCATTTCAAACGCCATCTTCAGGAGAAGTGGCAGCGCACACAGAACAGTGACGGAGACAATGATTGATCTGCTTATTGATGCCAGTTATCTGGTCGCACTTGGGTATCCCCGTGATCGTAATCATGCAAAGGCAAAAGTTTTTGCAGAAAATCACAAGGGACAGATGCTTGTTCCCGATGTTGTGCTGGTGGAGGCCATCTACAATTTACAACGGTTGGGCGGAATTGCGGCTGCTGTCCGGTTTTCCAATACCCTGATTGTACAGAACGCCCCGTTTATAGCATTTACTGTAAACGATTTTTCCCGTGCCATCGCACTGCTGGACCGGTATCGTGATGCAGAACTGGATTTTGTTGACTGCTGTCTGACGGCATTGGCAGAACGGCTGAATATCAAACATATCTGCACATTTGATCGTCGTGACTTTTCGATGATACGCCCCCAACATGCAGATTATTTCGAGTTGTTGCCATAAAGTTGCCCTCTCACCGTCGAGTCGGTGCATACCTTTGCGGTGGGTCATGGCGCGTGGGTGGTAAATCATCAGAGGCTCAATGCGGTTCCTGGTCAACCATAACCCTGTCATGACAGGGTTGTGCAGGACCTGTGCACCACAATGCTTGTGGTACTTCACAGGCTTCACAAGCTTCACAACCCTGCGGCGGCAGTTTGCGGAGGGAAAAATCAGGGTGGGGTGATTTTTCGCGTTCCGTCCGGAAATGACCTTCACATTACCTCTTGCAATGGCAGCAACAGATGAGCGAATTGCAATCTATTCTGAATCGAACTCAGTGCTTCTAGTAACTACTGCTAACTTTGTCAATCAAACCGAACTCTTGATTACGGATGAACTCGGCAATTCGCCATTCATGCATTCGATGATTTTTGGATTAGATCGCGACTCGCTGTTCATGTTGTCTCTGGAAAACAACATCTATCATTGGGACGTTGAGACCAGGCAGTTAATTGACATTAACACAAACTCTCTGGATTCAGGTCCAATTGTACAAGATGTTTCGTTTAGCCCTTACGGTGGACGCTTGGCTATATTGACCTGGTCTAATACCGTAACAAGCTCGTCATACACTATCGTCGTCCCCGACCCCACCCTCGACCGGCTGAACGCCATCGCCGCGTTGTGCGTGGCGGACGCAGCACGCCCCGCGCTGGCCGCGCCGTTGACCCGCCAAGCCGTCGTTGAGTCAACCCTACCAGACTTCGTCGCGCAGGTCGAAGCGCTGCCGGAGGACGCCATCCCGCCCGCGTGCCGCGCGGATCTGCTGGCGGTGGCTGAGGCGATCATGGCGCAGCGCTGAGCGCACAGCATTATCCCCCGCCGGGACTCGACATCCCGGCGGGGATTTTGTGTGCGTAGGGCAGGCGCGCGGATGTCGTCAGGCGG
>CAZQIJ010000156.1:0-9578 GCA_964592955.1 uncultured Anaerolineaceae bacterium | reverse complement strand
AACAGTATCGCCCGGCTTACTACTACGGCTACACCCTGGCGAACCACGACATCTATCGCGGGCGCACCTGGGAAGAAATTGAACCGGCGGCGCGGGAACAGTGGGAAGCACGCAACGCGGGCACCTGGGATAGCTACCGCGATATCATCCGTACCTCGTGGGATCGTGCGCGGTCACGCTAAGACCACGCCCAGCGGAACGATATGCGCGTGTGTGCCCTGTATGGGGCACACACCTCGCTCAACCATCTGGAGGCCCCGCCTAAATCACCTGTCGCTGCGGAGGTCTGACGGGACCTTTGAGGTAACTTTGCAGGAAAGCAACAGTGCGCGTCATCACCTCTTTGCTTAGTTCGACCTCCGAGCCTGTGAAGTCTTCATCAAAGAAATCATGTGCCAGTCCGGTAATCGTTTCTACCCGGTGCTGATCGCGCAGGGGGGTAGACAGGAACTCGGCACGCAGCCTCTCGATGACGGCCTTTTCGATGAGCGGTTCATTGCTGCCGTAAAACGCCAGGATAGGGGCTTTGCACTGCGCAAAACGCCCGAAATAGACCTGCGGAAATGCGCCGAAAGTGACCACAGCTTCCAGGTCACCACGCAGGATGCCAGCCCCAAAAGCCAGCCCCCCACCCATCCCCAGTCCGATCACCGCCGTTTGCCGGTTGCACTGGTGATGGCGCTCAACAACATCCAGCGCCGTATTCACACGCATACGCGCTTCGCTTTCGTTGAGCTGACCCACAAGCTCCATCGCGCGTTTGGGCGTATCTGCAAGCTGGCCATCAAACAGATCAGGCGCAATGACGTAATACCCGAGCTGCGCAAATTTACTGGCCAGATAACGGACGACACTTGTCATTCCCCACCAGTCATGCAGCAGCGTGATCGCCGGGTATCTGCCTCCCAGTTTGGGGTGTGCCCAATATGCCGGGATCGATTGGCCATTGTCCATAATAACCTGAATAAAGCCCGCGTAGGTTACATACTCGACGTGGTTCGGATCAATCAGTGTCATCACTTACCCTCGCTACTTGCGTCAGGGCGATTATGACGTGTGGCCATCCAGAATTCAACACCGCCATAACACTGAGTGTTGCTACTGCAAAAGGGGAATGTTAGACTCCTTGACAGCAGGAGGACTAACCATTGCCAGAACAAGCGTTATATCTGAAGTGGCGTCCCACCACTTTTGACGATGTGGTGGGCCAGGAGCATGTCACGAGAACGCTGAGAAATTCACTTGTTACGGGGCGGGTGCGCCATGCCTATCTGTTCAGCGGGCCGCGCGGCACTGGCAAGACCACAACGGCACGGCTGCTGGCGAAGGCCGTGAACTGCCAGAACGAAGACCCCGGCCTGCGCCCCTGCAACACCTGCGAGGCGTGCCTAGCGGTTAACGAGGGGCGCTATCTCGACCTGATTGAGATCGATGCCGCAACCCACACCGGGGTGGATGATGTGCGCAGCCTGCGCGACAAAATCACGCTCAAACCGAACCAGGGCGAGGGACGCTACAAGGTTTATATCATCGACGAAGTCCACCGCTTCACGGGCAACGCATTTGATGCGCTGCTCAAAACGCTGGAAGAGCCACCGGATCACGCGATCTTTGTGCTGGCCACCACGGAAGTGGACAAAGTGCCGCAGACGATCAAAAGCCGCTGCCTGCAGTTTGAGTTCAGGCGGGTGTCGCTTCAGCAGGTCGCCGACCGGTTGGAGGTCATCACACACGAAGAGGGGCTGCGGGTTGAACGTGAAGCCCTGGAACTGATCGCGCGGCACGGCACAGGCAGCGTGCGCGACAGCATCAGCCTGCTTGACCAGATTGTCTCCGATCCGCAGGAAGTCGTCACGCTGAACATGGCGCAGCGCATTCTGGGAACGGGGAATATGCGCGCGGTAGGAGAACTGGTTGAGGCGCTGCTGATGCAGAATGTACAGCGCGGCCTCCACGTGATTAATACCGCCATTGACGCGGGCAGTGATCCACGCCAGTTTGGCCAGCAGATTGTGGAGCACCTGCGGGCGGTCCTCGTGACCCAAAGCGCCAGCGCAGATCTGCTGGACGCCTCAAACGAAGAGCGCGACCTCTACGAACGTCAGGCCGCCGCGATTTCGCGCGGCAGTCTCGTTCGCGCTATTCGGGCCTTCAACGAGGCGGTCAATGATTTCAAGGGGGGATGGCAGCCGCAGCTCGGCCTGGAGCTGGCCTTTATCGAGAGCCTGAAGTCCCCCGAGCCAGACCCTGTGATGGTGATGCAGCGCACGCCGGAACGCGCACACGAACGTCCCGCAGAAAGCGAGGAGCATGCGGAAGTTCAGGCCATGCCGGCAGGATCGCCGCCGGTGGTCACGCTGGCAGCGATTCAGGAAAAATGGGAACCGATGCTGCATATGCTGTACCAGCTTAACAAGACCGCGCCAGATGTCGTTCAGCGCTTCAGGCCGGTGCGGGTGGATGGCAACACGCTTTACCTGGCCACCGATACACCGGTCTTCTTTGAGCGGCTCAACGGTCAGGTGGAGAAACTGCGCATTATCGAACGCGCGCTGGAACGAATACACCGCCAACGGCTGCGTGTGCAGGTCATGCTGGTTGAGAATTTCGAGACTATTCAGACGGTGCCACGGCCTTCGAATGCGGATCCGCTGCTGTCTGTGGGGCTGGAATTCGGCGCGCAGATCTCGCAGGACGACGGCGATTAGCGCTTTCTAAGCCAATGATGCACGATGGGATCATTTCTTCGTTATAATTGGGCTAAACTGGCAGACCTCCCAAAGCAGGGACAGCCAGGCGAGAAGGCTGGCCTGGACTGCCAGCGACCAGAAACAATAAGGAGCAGGGGTAATGGCAAAGCGTAGAGCGGGCGGACTGCCCGGCAACATGGGTGGGGGAAGTGGTGGGAACGTGTCGATGATGAAACAGTTGCAGAAGATGCAGCAGGACATGGTCGAAGCTCAGGAATCCCTGGCCAATGAGACCGTCGAAGTGTCGGTGGGGGGCGGCGCGCTGACCATCGTAATCAGCGGGCATCAGCGTGTGCAGTCCATTACAATCAACAAGGACCTGGTCGATACCAGCGAAGAAGACTGGATGACAGACCTGCAGGATTTGCTTGTTGTGGCGGTGAATCAGGCGATTGAGCAAAGCCAGACGATGGCAGCCGAGCGCATGGAAGCCATCACCGGCAGCCTGGGCGGGCTGGGTGGCCTGGGTGGTTTGCTCGGCTAAAACCAGCACATCTGTGATATAATGAGGGCTAAAGAGGCGGCTGCGGTCGCCTCTGTTGTTCTGTCAGAATCAGAGATAACATCATGAGCAAAGCAGTTCCTGAACCCGTCACGAAACTGATCGAAGCGTTTTCGCGCTTGCCAGGCATTGGGCCGAAAACGGCTTCTCGGCTGACCTACTTTTTGCTGCGCGCGCCCGATGAACTGAGCGCCGGGCTGGCAGATGCCCTGCGCACGATGAAAGAACAAACCCGCTTCTGTTCCATTTGCGGCAATATCACGGTAGAAGATCCATGCCTCGTCTGTTCAGATGCGCGCCGCGACCCCAAACTGATCGCGGTGGTCGAAGAACCGCTTGACGTGCTGGCGCTGGAACGCACCGGAAGTTACGCGGGGATGTACCATGTTTTGCATGGTGCGATTTCTCCCGTCAACGGGATCGGACCAGATGACCTCCGAATCAAGGAACTGGTAAAACGTGTGGAAGACGGCACCGTACTTGAGGTCATTATTGCGACCAATCCTGGCCAGGAAGGCGATGCGACAGCCATGTACATTCGTCAGCAGCTCGCCAACAAAGGGGTCAGAATGACACGCCTCGCACGTGGGCTGCCTGTTGGGGGTGACCTGGAATATGTGGACTCCGTAACTCTGATGCGCGCGCTGCAAGGACGTAACGAACTCTGATACCGCACCATTCCTGGCGGATTCCGCACAGCGAATCCGCCTTCTTCTGTATGCCTGTAAACACCACAACTTCCTGACCTGGATTCTCGTGAAAACCTGAACAAACCGCCCCGGTTGTTGTAGAATGTATGCCCGATGTAAGTTGAGAGCAGTATTGAGATGATGATGCACATGTTCCTGGCACACGGTGTGCTGGGCCAATGGGATGAGTTAGTTTTCGTCGGTGTCGCGGTGATCTTCTTCGCCATGATGGGACTGAGTTGGTACAACAGCCGGGGTGCCTACCTGGATGGGGATGAGGCTGCGGTGCCACAGGCGGAGGCACCCGATAATGCGCCGGATCATTTCAGGCTGGAGTAGATGTTGCAGGTCGAAGATGGCTGTTATCAGAAACGTGGTGTTGGCTGCGGTTGTGCTGGTGATTTGTGGAATACAGCCGACTGCGGCACACGGTTATATCGTCCGCGAAGTTCCAGAGAACCGCGCGGTGCTGGAACGCGCCCCGGTACGTTTGCAGTACTGGTTCAGCGAAGCGCTGGAACCTGACCCGCGCTTCAGCTCGGTACGCGTGCGAGACCAGAACGGTATCATCCTGGCGACGGGTGGCGTCGATGCCGGTAATCCCGCGAGGATGTCTGTACGCCTGCCCCCTGACCTGCCTGACGGCGCATACATCGTGGAACTTCGCCCAGCCTTCGCCAGTGATGGGCATGTGGTGGCAGAAAGCCGCGTGTTCTTCGTAGGAGAGATGGTTAGCGGGGTCGAAGGCGAGGCGGCAAATGGGCTGGCGGTACCGTTAGAGGTCGTGTGGCGTGCGCTGCTGCTGGCTTCTACCATGCTGCTCTTCGGCGCATTCACGCTCTACGGACGTGTGCTGCTGCCCGCATGGGGCAGCCCTGTGCATCCCGGCGGACTGCCGCCGCGTGTGATGCGGCGTCTCGCCTGGGTGATGGGGCTTGCGTTTGGGGGGGTGGTCGCGGCGAATGTCCTCGCCCTGATGCAGCAGTCCATGACGTTCTTCGGCACGGGACTGGATCAGGTTGTCGCGCAGAGTCTGTGGCAGCTTGTCAGAATCGGGTCACGCTTCGGGGATGTCTGGAACGCGCGCATGGTGTTTGTCCTCATTGCCGCCGCGATGTTTGCCGCCAGCCTCTATGTGTGGCGATCCAACCCGGCGCTGATCCGTCCCTTCTGGATTGCCAACGGCTGGGTGCTGGCGCTGGTCATCGGGTCATTCAGCGTGGTCAGTCATGCGGCGGGTTCGCTCATGCTGCCCTGGTTAGGCATCCTCATTGACTGGATTCACACACTTGGGGTCGGCTTCTGGGTTGGAGGGTTGGTGGCGCTGGTGCTGGTGCTGCCACCCGCCCTCCAACCGTACAGCGGTGAAGCACGGCGAACCGCGCTGCTGGCCGTCATGCGCCGCTTTTCGCGGCTGGCGCTGATCTCTGCGCTGCTCGTCATCGCCACAGGGATCTACAGCGCGCTTACCTGGATCGCCACACCAGCGGATGTTGCAACCGGCTTCGGCGCATCCCTGCTGGTGAAACTGGCGATGGTGGGGCTGCTGCTGGCGGTAGGCGGGCTGCATTACGTGGCGCTTACGCCACAGCGTTTTGCAGCGTTGGGTACGCTTGTGGGCAGTCGTGTGGGCGGCATGCTGTCCACACTGCGGCTGGAAGTGCTGTTCGCGCTGCTGACCCTGACGGCGGCAGCGCTGCTGACCGCAACCCCGGTACCCGTCCCCGAATTTGCGGCGCGGCAGATACAGGCCCCGCGCAGCCAGCAGCGCGTGGGCGCTTACACGGTGGAGGTAGCGATCACACCCGGTGGGCCAGGGGTAAACACCTATGATGTCACCGTCACACGGGATCAACGCCGCTTTGATGACGCTGTAGTACGCGTGCAGAATGTGTCTCCCGAACGCGATTGGCGCAGCGACTGGGTGCCGCTGGAGCCTGCTGGCGACGGCCTGTATGTGGCAGCGGGTGCAGAAATCGATACAGCCGGTTTGTGGTGGACGTTGATTGACATTCAGGATGGCGACGATGTTACGCGAGCAGCCTTTACCTGGACGATCAATGCCGAAGCCGCCGTCATCCAGGCGCGTGGATTGGGGTTTCTTAACGGCGCGGCGCTGCTGGGGGTTGTGATCGTCTCTGCGTGGGCGGCTTATCCGGCTGCGAAACAGGTGACGGGCCAATTGGGGCTGAATGCGTTTAACATCCAGGTTGGCGTGGCGGCAGTCGTACTGACCATCGCAGTCATGGCAGCCGGTACCGGGATACTTCAGGACTCACAGCGCCGCTACCAGGAGACGTTGAATCCGCCGCCGCAGCGCGTCAATACGGCGCTGCCAGATGCCGAATCGCTCACGCGCGGTCTGGCGGTATTTGAGGCTGCATGCAGCGGCTGGACAGGGGATGCCTTAACACGGTTGGTGGCGCGCCTGCCCCGCACGCGGGACGAAGCGCTGTTCGCGTTTACCCGTGACGGTTGGGACCGGCTGCCAGCCTGTGATGCGCTGCTGGCAGACCAGCAGCGCTGGGATCTGGTCAATTTCATCAGGACGTTAGACAGGGCACAGGGTTCGTAAGCATCGCACATAGAAGATGTGACAGGTGGAACCGGTAGCAGAAACAGAAAAGGAAATGATGCAGTGATTACGGTAGCTTATGCCCCCAGCGATGCTGGGCTGGGGCAGAAACTGGAACAGGACCTTAAGGCCAGCGGGCAAAGTCTCGCGCAGACGGTGCAGGCAGGGCGTGAGCATCTGCTGGTTGTGGTGCTCTCTGCGGAGGGGGCGGTGAATGCACACGTCAATGATCAGATGATTGCTGCGCTGGAAAATCACCAGCACGTGATTCCGATCTTCGCGCAGCGCACACCGCTCCCGCGCCTCATCGACAATCTTGACCCACTCGATTTCAGTACGGGTTATCCGCTCGATGTGCTGGTGGAGCGCATCGCCTACTTCAGCCATCCGGATGCGCCGCGCCCGCTCACCACACTGATTCCGTCGGTGCGGGCAGCCAACCGCCGCGCCGGGATCGTGCTGATCGGCATCGTGTTGGGTGTATTCGTACTGGCGCTGATCATGGTAGGTTCAGGGGCGGTGCGCTGGCCGGAAGAAGAATACGATGTGGTAAATACAGAGGCGATGTCTACCATCGAATCGATCGTGGTACCCACCCTGGAAGGGTTTATGCCGCGCAGCACAGAAGCAGCCGCAGAATTTGAGTCTACAGTACGCGCCATGCCGTCGCCGCTGCGCCCGCTTATTCGCGCTTCAGCGACAGCTCAGGCTGGGCAATAGGCCGCGGCTGATCACCGATTCACCGACTGAAGCATGGCGGACACGCCAGGGTGCGCGTCCGCCACGGTCCGACGGTTATTTTGTGTAGTTGGCAGGGTTACCGGCTGTACCGCGCTTGCCATCTGGCCAGGTGGTGGCAGCGTCGAAACGCACGCCGTTCACGTTGGCACCGCGCATATCGGCATTCGTCAGGTTCGCACCGTTCAGGATCGCGTTGGTCATGTTGGCACCGGTGAGGCGCGCACCGGTCATGTCGGCCAGCGTCAGATCCGCAGAGGTGAGGTTTGCAGCGTTCAGATCTGCAAACGGCAGTTTGGCACTGATCAGCGTCGTGCCAGTCATATTCGTGGAGCGCAGAATTGCTTCGCGCATATCGGACCCCTGAAGGTTTGCACCCCGCAGGTTGGCATTCTCAAAATCCAGGCGGCGCAGGTTAATCATGGAAAGATCAACACCGGCCAATCGAAGACGATCGGCGTTGATCAGCACCATCAGCAGTTCCTTGCGAGTCAGTTCACCCATGCGGCTATCCTTTGTAGAAACTAATCATCTGGTCAATTGTGACATCGAGCGAGGTTGAGGGCAGCCAGCCGACGCACTCCTGAACTTTGTCCAGGCTGGGTACACGCCTGCGGAAATCCTCAAATCCCGGTTCATAGGCTTCTTCATAGGGAATGAGGCGGATTTCTGAAGCGCTGCCGGTGCGCTGCCGCACTTTGTCCGCCAGATCGTAGATCGAGATTTCCTCGTTGCTGCCGATATTGAACACACCGCCAATGGCATCCGGGGATTGCGAGAGCCGGTAAATGGCATCCACCACATCGAAGACATTGCCGAAACAGCGCTGCTGCTGGCCATCACCGTAAACCTGAATCGGCTCACCTGCCATCGCCCACTGGATGAAGCGCGGCACCACCATGCCATACTGCCCGCGCTGGCGCGGTCCCACCGTGTTGAACAGCCGGAAGATGACCACCGGAAGCCCCACTTCCTTGTGGTACGCCAGTGCCAGGAATTCGTCGATGGCTTTGGAGGCGGCATAGGCCCAGCGGCTGCGGATGGTTGGCCCCAGCAGACTGTCGTCGTCTTCGCGAAAAGGGAAATTGACGCCCTTGCCGTAGACCTCTGAGGTTGAGGCGATCATCACATGTTTGCGATAGCGACGCGCCGTCCGCAGGATCATCTCGGTACCGCCGATATTCACCTCGATGGTGTTAATCGGTTCGCTCACAATTTTCTGCACACCGACGGCCGCCGCGAGGTGGAAGATGATATCGCACTCGCTGACCAGCCGGTCGATGACATTGACGTTGCGGATATCTTCAATGGCGAAGCGGAAACCGTCATACTGCCGGGCAGTGTCCAGGTTTTCCAGCCGTCCGGTGCTGAGGTCATCGATGACGGTGACCTTCCAGCCTTTGTTGAGCAGGTATTCTGTGAGGTGGCTGCCGATGAAACCGGCACCGCCTGTGATGAGCGCGTGAGTCATTACGTAACCTAAGGTTGAAGAGTAAACCCTGCAAGATGTTACCCGAATGTCCAGAACCTGACAACCCGCACAACAATCGAATCCCGATTCGATAGTTGTCGTGGTTTCATGGTAAAATCTGCCGCGATTCGGTCTGTGTGCGCCCTCGTTCCCATTGGGGGAACAGCGCTCGCGGCAGACCCTTATGAGATGCTGGCAAAAGATTCTTTATGAAAGGCGAACCAGGCATGACTTACAACATTCGTAAAGCCGCCGTAATCGGTTCTGGCACTATGGGCGGGGGTATCGCCACTGTGCTGGCGGGGGTGGGCATTGAAACGCTGCTGCTGGACATTCCAGCCAAAGACACGCAACCCGGCGACTCCCCGGCAAAGCGTAATGCGGTCGTGGAGAACAACCTGAAAACCCTGCAGAAAATGCGCCCACCACAGTTGTTCGCTGCTTCGGTGCTGGATAACCTGCGGGTGGGCAACATTGACGATGACCTGCACAAAACGGCAGATGCCGACTGGGTGATCGAAGTCATCGTTGAGCGGTTGGACATCAAACAGAGCCTGATGGCGAAACTGGCAGAGCATGTGAAACCGACCGCAATTATCTCATCGAATACATCCGGTCTGCCAATTCACAGGATTGCAGAACACCTGGACGCCAGCTTCCGACGGCGTTTCCTGGGCACCCATTTCTTTAACCCGCCCCGCTACCTGCGCCTGCTGGAGGTCATCCCCACCGATAATACCGATCCTGAAATCGTCGAGTTCATGGTCGATTTCGGCACACGGGTCCTTGGGAAAGGTGTGGTCGTCGCCAAAGACCGGCCAAACTTCATCGGCAACCGTTTCATGTCTATGGC
>CAZQIJ010000155.1:353-9583 GCA_964592955.1 uncultured Anaerolineaceae bacterium | reverse complement strand
TCCACCGCCAGCGCCAGACATCTCACCCCCGGATCCACCGCCAGCGCCAGACATCTCACCCCCGGATCCACCGCCAGCGCCAGACATCCCGTCACCGGATCCACCGCCTGTCGGGAAGTCGCTGCCTGCCCTTCCCCCGCCAGACGTACCGCCGCCAGCCCCCGTCTGCGGGCCGCTGGACGGGAGACTGACGGAGAGATCACCGCGCGGCAGGGCGCTCATGCCGAAATCGTCGATGCCGCCATCCGCCTTAACTTCTTCACCGGCTTCTTCTTCTGCACTGCTGAAGAGCCGGATAATATCGTCAACCACCACATGCGCCATCAGCAGAGCCTCGCGCAAACGTTCCACGCCGGGCAGCACTTCGTGATCCATGCTGGCGGCAAAATCCCGCGCACTGTCCGCAATCCAGCCGCCGCCCTTGAGCGTATCCAGGCAGGCGACGAGATTCTGCTCCATGTTGCGGACGACGTTGGCCGTTTCCTCAAATTGCTTTCCAACGCTGCGAAGCTGATCGTAATTGACCTGAATATCGTTCATGAGGGCGCTCCTGACGCTATATCATAGTCGGATTGTAGAGCAGGTTGCGGGTGATGGCAACTCGCTTAACCGGGTGGAGATGTGTCAGGTGGGGTCGTCTGCGATGCGGCTCCCCAGCGGCGTCTGCTGGTCGCGGTACTTGGCCTGCGCTTTTTTCCAGTAGGGCATATCCACCGGCGAAGACAGCGGCTCAAACGTCACAGAGCACACGCGCATCCCTGGGTACAGCGCCACAGGCATCTGGCCATGATTCGCCAGCTCCAGCACGATGCGCCCGCGCCAACCCGGATCAATCACGCTGGCTGTGGCGTGGACGATGATCCCCAGGCGGCCCAGGCTGCTGCGCCCTTCCAGCCGCGCCACGATGTCGTCTGGCAGTTCCAGCCGCTCCTGCGTAATGGCCAGCACAAACGTCTGCGGGTGCAGCACAAAGGGCTGGTCATCCTCCACCGTCAGCGTCTTCATCACATCGCGCGCTTGTTCGGTATCGCGCACATCAATAAACGGGTGACGGTTATACTCGAAGACGCTGAATTCACCGCTCAGGCGCAGATCCAGCGAACACGAGCCAAGCTGCACCGCCAGATCCGGAAACGGCTCCACCACAATGCGCGCTTCGCTCAGCAGCCGCCTGATATCCCGGTCAGAATAGATCATCGCTTCGCCCTCCTGCGCCCAATGGGTTGATTATAGCGCAAGTGCCTGCCCAGCATCAGAGCCACCCGGCGCACCCTGTATGCAGTAACGGCGGCGACCTGCGCGGCGTCCCAAACACCACATCACGTATTGCGTTCACAACGTTCACAACTTCATGAACGTTCCATCAGAAATGCCAACTCGTGATTGATTTCACATCCGTTATGGGTTACGATTGAGTAGACTGGCTAGTCTGTAAGGTGATCTATGACCGATCAGAAGCTCGATACAACCCGCGACAGCGAAGCCACGCGCAGCCGCATCCTGGACGCGGCGCTGGACGTTTTCGCCCACAAGGGCTATCACGATACGCGCGTGGACGAAATCGTCGCGCTGTCAGAAACATCCAAGGGGGCCGTGTACTTTCACTTCCCCGGCAAGCAGCAGTTGTTTCTGGCGCTGGTGGATAAATTTGCAGACCTGCTGGAACGCCGCGTGGTCGAAGCCATTGGCGACCGTGCAGAAGGCATCGCCCGCGTGCGCGCCGCGCTGGAAGCCACCCTAAGCACATTCGGCCACTACCGCCGCCTTGCCAAAATCATGCTGATTCAGGCCGTGGGGCTGGGTACCGTCTTCGAGGAAAAGCGGCTCCAGGTTCATGACCGGTTCGCCGCGCTCATTCAGGTCTATCTCGACCAGGCGGTCGCGGTTGGCGATATCGCGCCCATCAACACATCGCTCGTCGCCCACGCCTGGATGGGTGCCATCAACGAGGTTGTCATCCGCTGGGTATATACCGGCGAACCCTCGTCGGACGAAATCCTGGCGACGCTGCTGCCGCTGCTGCTGCGCAGCGTGGGCTATACCGACGGATAGCAAACACTTGACTGGGGTTCATGGATCAGCCAATTTAAATCCGCCGGATCATGGGGCTACGTTTGTGCGTATTCGTTTTGGTTTGTCCATAAGTTCTGAGGATTAGCGGAATGTACACGACTATTGCACCCGCCATAACGCGCCTCCACAGCATCACGCGCCGCGTTCGTCCCATGGACCTGCTCGCGTTTCTGCGCGGCTATACCGGCGGCAGCCGCGTCTACTGGGCACACGGCAGCACGGCCTTCGCCGGTTATGGCGCAGCAGCATACCTTACGGCCAGCGGCGAAGACCGGTTCGCCTGCATCGCAGCAGACTCCGCGCGGCTCTTCGCCCACCTGGAACATGACCCGGCCTTCCCCCCGCCGCGCCTGTTCGGTGGCTTCAGCTTTCAGCCGGATTTCGTCGCAGACGACGTATGGGCCGGCTTCGCGCCTGCCGCCTTCGTCCTGCCGCGCGTCATGCTCAGCCGCATCGACGGCGAAACGTATCTTACGCTGAACGCCTACGCCCCTTCTGCCGCCAGCCTGGAGGCTGATCTCGACCTGCTGTGCGAGGCGCTGCGCGACCTGCCCCCCCTGCCAGACGCCGCGCCGCCCCCCCGGATGTCAGCTATCCGCTGTCGCCAGAAGCATGGCACGCCGAAATCGAAGACGCCACCCGCCGTATGCGCCTGGGTGAACTGCATAAAGTGGTGCTTTCCCGCACCTGTGACCTGACGTTTACACAGCGCATCGACCCGCTGCGCGCCATCGCCCGCCTGGGGGAACGCTACCCCGAAACTTACCGCTTCCTCTTCGAGCCGCAGGCCCAGCGCGCGTTCTTCGGCGCGACCCCCGAACTGCTGGCGGCGGTGGACGGTCACCGCGTGCGCACGGCGGCCCTGGCCGGGTCGGTTCGGCGCGGCGCAACCCCCGCCGAAGATGACGCCCTGGCACGCCAGCTCCTGGATAACCCGAAGGAGCGCGCCGAACACGCCTTTGTCGTCTCGATGCTCGTCGATCTGCTCGCCCCCCTCAGCGGCGGCCTGCGCATCCCAGACGACGCGCCGCGCGTCCTCAGGCTCAGCAACATCCAGCACCTCCACACGCCGCTCCAGGCCGAGCTTCACGCAGAATACGGTGTGCTGCGCGTGGTCGAAACGCTGCACCCCACCCCGGCCATCGGCGGCACCCCGCGCCCCGCCGCCGTCCAAACCATCGCCCAGGCAGAGCCGATTTCGCGCGGCTGGTACGCGTCGCCCGTCGGCTGGATCGACCCCTCTGGCGGCGGTGAATTTGCCGTCGCCATCCGGTCGGCAGTGGCCGCCGGGGAGCACGCGCGGTTGTATGCCGGTGCCGGGATCGTCGCCGGGTCGGTGGCAGAGCGCGAATGGGACGAAACGCGGCTCAAGTTCCGGCCTATGCTGGAGGCGCTGGCATGACGAACCGCAACAGCTTCGCCGCGCAAACCTTTGTCGATGAGCTGGCGCGCTGCGGGCTGAGCGCGGTGGTCATCGCGCCGGGGTCACGCTCCACGCCGCTGGTGATGGCCTTCGCGGCGAATCCCGCCATCCGCGTCTACTCGGTCATCGACGAACGCAGCGCCGGGTTCTTCGCCCTGGGGCTGGCGCTGGCGTCAGATCAACCGGTGGCGCTGGTGTGTTCGTCTGGCACCGCCACCGCCAACTTCTACCCGGCGGTCATCGAGGCGCATTACGCGCAGGTGCCGCTGCTGGTGCTTACGGCAGACCGCCAGCACGAACTGCGCGCCAGCGGTGCCAACCAGACCATCGATCAGGTCAGGCTCTATGGCCATCACACGCTGTGGTTCTACGACGCCGCGCTGCCAGAATCCGACCCGCCCGGTGTGGCCGTGCGCAACCTGCGCACCCTGGCCGACCGTGCCTACGCGCTGGCCAATGGCACCCCCAAAGGCGCAGTCCACATCAATTTTCCGTTCCGCAAACCGCTCGAACCGACCCCGGTCGCGTCTGATCGCACAGACATCGAGCCGGATGCCTCCGCGCAGCCCTTCACGCGCTTCCTGCCTGCGGACCTCACCCTGTCTGCCGCGCAGCGCCATTTTCTGCGCGACGTGCTGGCCCAAACGCGGCGCGGCTTGATCGTGGTCGGCCCGCGCTTTCCGATGAACCCGGCGGCGCGGGCGGCGTTCGTGCAGGGGGTGCTTCAGCCGCTCGGTTTCCCCACGCTGGCAGATGTCACGTCTGGGCTGCGCTTCACGCCAGGGGCAGGGACACTCTCTGCCTACGATACTTTTCTGGCTGGCGACGTGCCGTTCGCAGCGCCCGATACCGTGCTGCATTTCGGCGCGATGCCGGCCTCCGCCGCGCTGGAAGCCTACCTTAACCGCATCACGCCCCGGCACCGGGTCCTCGTCAGCGCAGACGGCGCATGGACCGACGCCTACCACCGCCTGACCGCCATCGTCCAGGTGCCGCCGCTGGCGCTGGTGGGCGCTGTCAGCGCGCCAGCCCTGGATCACGACTGGGCGGCGCAGGTAAGGGCGGCGGATGCGGCAGCCTGGCACGCCCTCACCCCCGCGCTGGACGCCGCCCTGTTCGACGGATCCGCAATCGCGGCGGCTGTGGATGCCGCGCTGCGCACCGGCCTGAACCCGGTCATCTTTGCCGCCAGCAGCCTGCCCGTGCGCCATCTCGAACAGTATGTGCCGCAGTCCGCCCACCCCGCCAGCATCTACAGCAATCGCGGCGCGTCTGGCATCGATGGCACGATTTCGAGCGCGTTCGGCGTCGCCGCCGCAGATGCATCGCGCCCGGTGCTGCTGGTGACAGGCGACCTGGCCTTCTACCACGATATGAACGGGCTGCTGGCGCTGAAGCGCGGCGGGCTGCGCAACCTGGTGATCCTGCTCACCAACAACGACGGCGGCGGCATCTTCCACCGCCTGCCAGTGGCAGACTTTGACCCGCCCTTTACCGAGCTTTTCCTCACGCCGCACGGCCTGGATTTCAGCCACGCCGCCCAGATGTACGGGTTTGCCCACCGCCGCCCGCCATCGCTAAACGACGTGCGCGCCGACGTGGACTCTGCGCTGCGCTCCGGCACGCCTTCCATCATCGAGGTGCGCACACAGTCGCGGCAAGACTACGCGCGCCGCGAGGCAGTCAACGCGCAGGTGCTGGCAGCGGCCCACCACACGTGAGGTAAAATAGCAGCGGCAAGGTCACCACACGCACGCGCGGCGGTATTGAGGCCCACGTCAGCGGGTGGCTGGCCAGAACATCACCCCCGCCGGTCTCCCCGGCGCATACACAGTGCTATCGGATCCATACACGAGGAAAATCATGGTCGATTGGAAAACAGTCAAAACATACGAAGATATCACTTACCAGAAAGCGGACGGCATGGCGCGCATTGCCTTCAACCGTCCCGAAGTGCGCAACGCCTTTCGCCCCCAAACCATAGACGAGATGATCGACGCCTTCCGCCACGTCTGGATGGATCAGGAAGTGGGCGTGATCCTGCTCACGGGCAACGGCCCCGCGTCTGATGGCAAGTATGCCTTCTGTTCCGGCGGCGATCAGCGCGTGCGCACCTACGCCGGTTACGCGGGCGATGACGGCATCCCGCGCCTCAACGTCCTGGAGCTTCAGCGCATCATCCGCACCATGCCCAAGCCGGTGATTGCGCTCGTGGCGGGCTACGCCATCGGCGGCGGGCACGTGCTGCACGTGGTGTGCGACCTGACCATCGCGGCAGAAAACGCCGTCTTTGGCCAGACCGGGCCCAAGGTGGGCAGTTTCGACGCGGGCTACGGCTCGTCCACGCTGGCGCGCATTATTGGGCAGAAGAAGGCGCGCGAGATCTGGTACCTGTGCCGTCAGTACGGCGCGGGCGAAGCGCTGGATATGGGGCTGGTGAACAAGGTTGTCCCGGTCGAACAGCTTGAGGCCGAGGGTGTGCAGTGGGCGCAGGAGATCCTCGATAAATCCCCCATCGCCATCCGCTTCCTGAAGGCCGCCCTCAATGCCGATATGGACGGCCAGACCGGGTTACAGGTGCTGGCCGGGGATTCCACGATGCTGTTCTACATGACCGAAGAAGGCAGCGAGGGTAAAAACGCCTTCCTGGAGAAGCGCAAACCGGAGTACCGCAAATATCCCTGGCGTCCCTGACCACACGAGTTCACCCCGTGCCTGCGTAGGGTGCGGGAACCGCCCTCACATCGGGCGCGCAGTTGCGCGCCCCTGCACCGCAATCGCCCTCACCCACTTTCCCGACCGCCACTGCGCGGCCAGGCGACGGGGCGGGGAGTGAGGGCAAAGCGGCGCAGAGATCACCCCAGCAGTTACGCCCGCTTCACCGGGTTCTCTGCCAGCCGCACAAAGCGCGGCGCGGGGCTTTCTGCATCTTCCAGGATGCCTTCGGCGCGCAGCACGTCCAGCATGTTCAGCGCCTCGGTTTCCGTCATCGCCAGGATATCCTGCAGCGCCCCCGCCGAAAGCCACCCCAGGTACGCCGCCAGCATCTGCGCCTGCTGCCGCGCCTGGTACGCCGGGCGCATGACCTCGGCAGGCTGCGCGGGTACGTCCAGCAGCGCGTTGGGCAGCATGGTGGGGGATAAAATGCCCGTCACACCAGTGCGCGCGCTGATGGTTTCCGCCTGCACTTCCTGACGCCGCTTCGCCGCCTCCGTCTGCCAGTAATTCACCGCGCTGCGCATCTCGTTGTTAGAGATGGCCGCCAGCTCCACCGGGATCACGTCCCCACCTTCCACCACAAACGCATCTACAAACCGCAGCAGCGAGCTGTGAAAGTTCTTCACCTGGTCCCCCAGTTCCGGCGCAGCGCCCCGCAGAATCAGGGCGCGCAGCGGCTGATCCTGAAGCTCAACAGGCAGCGCTTCGCGGCGCTGGATCGTCAGCACCAGGTGAATCCCGGCCTGCGCCCCGTTAATCAGCAGGTCGCGCAGGTGCGGGATGAGCGTCGGCGGCAGTTCGGGGTCAGAAAGCGAATCCATCACCACCACCATGCGCGGCAGCGGTGCCTCGTTCTTCTCGCGCAGGCGCGCGTTATAGGCCTTCAGGTCGCTGCCGCCCTCCTCAAAGATCCGGTCCAGGCGGCGGTGCGCTTCTGCCGCCACGCCTTCCATAAACGCCAGGATCTCTGACCCGCTGGCCGCCCGCTGCCCCAGGGAGTGCGGCGCGTCTGCCAGCGGCTTGTAGCTGTCTGACCCCTGACCGTTGAGCGCGATGCGCACTTCCGCCGGGGTGTTCAGCAGCATCAGCGTCAGCAGCAGGCTGGCCACGGCGTGATGCCGCGCGGTGCCCTCCCCCACCACCAGCAGATGCCCCGTCTCGTCCAGATCGCGCACGATGAGCTTCTGCTCCAGCGTGACGCCCAGCGTGAACGCCGTCGTGGACGGATGCACGCGAAACGGGGTCTGTATCAGCAGGCGGCGCAGGCTCAGCGGGCGGTGCTGTTCTGCGCGCAGGAAGATGCCAGAAACATCCGGCGCTTCTTCCAGTTGGGCCATGAACCCCAGCCGCCAATCGTCTTTATGCTTCTCTGCCACCTGGCCGATGGCGCGGCGCAGTTCGGCCAGGCTGGCGCTGCGGTTTTTGCCACGCCGCCCGCCCTGATCCAACTGCACGACGAACAGGTTGTACGACGGTGTGGGCCGCACGTTAACCACGCGCACCGGCGTTTCCAGCGCAGCCAGGTCATCCTGAAGGATCTTAATCTGCTCACGAATCGCGCCGTCTCCCCCTGGGGCTGCGGCGCCCTGGTCAAGCAGTTCGGCAATGGATGGCGTGAGCCAGTTCATCTCGTCTACACGGCTGAATAACTGCGGCATGACGTTTCCCCCTGCATACGCAGCGTCTGTGTTAGGCTTGATTGTAACGTGTTTCGCGATTCCGGCAAACCGCCCTGGTGCCAGGCCCGGCCCATGACGGCGCGCGGTTGCGGCATGGGCAGCATTTGCCCCGCATCTGGAACATTCGTCACTTTTTTTGCAGCGCATTTAGGTCTATACTGAGATGAACAATTTCAAAGAAGGCCATCGTCTTTATTGTGAGGAGCAGCATGAACGATCTCAACGCTCAGGTCATGGCGGCGCTCTCTACCGTCATCGAGCCTGAACTGCACAAGGACATTGTCTCGCTGAACATGGTGCGCGACCTGAGCATCAGCGGCGATACCGCAACTTTTACCATCGTCCTCACCACCCCGGCCTGCCCGCTCAAAAACGTCTTTCAGGAGCGCAGCGACGCGGCGGTGATCGGCAAAGTGCCGGGGATCAACCGGCTGAACATCAAGTGGGACTCGCAGGTCCCCACCGACCGCCGCATTCAGGGCATGCTTACCGTGCCCATGCGCAGCATCATCGCGGTGGGCAGCGGTAAGGGCGGCGTGGGCAAAAGCACCGTCGCCGTGAACCTGGCCGTCTCGCTGGCAGACATGGGCGCGCAGGTGGGGCTTATCGATGCAGATATCCTCAACCCCAATATCCCGCAGATGATGGGGCTGACGGCGGGACGCCCCAAAGTCCTCAACAACAAGATGATGCCCATCACGGCCTATAACGTCAAAATGATCAGCACCGGCTTCCTCACCGACCCGGATAAGCCCATGATCATGCGTGGGCCCATGCTGCACAGTGCCATTCGCCAGTTCTTCACCGAGGTGGACTGGGGCAGCAACCTGGATTACATGATCGTTGACCTGCCCCCCGGCACCGGCGACGCGCCGCTCTCGCTGGCGCAGTCCTTCCCGCTGGCAGGCGCAATCATCGTCACGCAGCCGCAGGAAGTCGCCGTCGCAGACGCGCTGCGCAGCATCGCCATGTTTGAGCAGCTCAACGTCCCCATTGTGGGCGTGGTGGAAAATATGGCCGGGGAATTCTTCGGCGAAGGCGGCGGCGAACAGCTCGCCAAACAGCGCAGTGTGCCCTTCCTGGGGCGCATCCCCATGAAAGCCGAAATCCGCATGGGGGGCGATTACGGCCGTCCGGTGACGATGGTCGATCCAGACTCGCCAGCCGCGCAGGCCTTTACCGCGATGGCGCGCACGACTGCCGCGCGCATCAGCGTGCTGATGCTCCAGAATGCGGATGTCATCCCGCTGAACATCATCGGGTAACGATGAACATCATCGGCTAACGATGAACATCATCGGCTAACGATGAACATCATCGGCTAACGATGAACATCA
>CAZQIJ010000155.1:0-253 GCA_964592955.1 uncultured Anaerolineaceae bacterium | reverse complement strand
TCGGGCAACGATGAACATCATCGGGCAACGATGAACATCATCGGCTAACGATGAAACGCCCTACGAAAAGGGGTGCATTCGCAAACAGGGGCAGGCAGGCATTACCGCACAGCCCGAATGCACCCCCGCGAAAAGCTCAGGCTTGAATTCTCCGGGGGATGGCGTTATACTCCCCTTATCTTCGGGGTGTGGCGCAGCCCGGCTAGCGCGCTTGCATGGGGTGCAAGAGGTCCCGGGTTCAAATCCCGGCGCC
>CAZQIJ010000154.1:0-9614 GCA_964592955.1 uncultured Anaerolineaceae bacterium | reverse complement strand
GTGTGGAGCGAGACCGCCGAGCGCTATAAAGATACGCGCATCATCTTTCTGGATACAGAATCTTCCAACTGGGCCTATGACGAAGCGACAGGAGAGTACTACTGGCATAGTTTCTACAGCAGCCAGCCAGACCTGAACTTCGATAACCCGGCTGTACGTCGCGAGATGCTCAATGTCATACAGTTCTGGCTGGAGCTGGGGATTGATGGTTTTCGTGTGGACGCCGTGCCGTATCTGATTGAACGCGAAGGGACGAACTGCGAAAACCTGCCTGAAACGCACGAGGTGCTGCGAGAAATGCGCCGCTTCGTGGATCAGAAATATCCAGGTGCGCTGCTGCTGGCCGAGGCCAACCAGTGGCCGAATGACCTGCTGCCGTATTTCGGCGAACCCGGAGCCGAGGAATTCCACATGTGCTTTCATTTCCCTGTGATGCCGCGCCTTTATATGGCGCTTGCACGCGAGGATCGTGAAAGTGTGGTCAGAATTCTGGCAGAAACGCCGAAGATCCGGGAAAACACCCAATGGGCGACTTTCCTCCGCAACCACGACGAACTGACGCTGGAGATGGTCTCGCTCGAAGATCGTGCCTTTATGTGGGATTACTACTCGCCAGAGATGCGCCAGCGCCTGAACCTGGGCATTCGCCGCCGCCTTGCCCCACTCCTTGAGAATGACCGCCGCAAAATCGAACTTCTCAATTCGATGTTGTTCACGCTGCCGGGTGCGCCTGTGCTGTATTACGGAGACGAAATCGGGATGGGGGACGACATCAGCCAACCAGACCGCAATGGGGTGCGCACCCCCATGCAGTGGACAGACGAAGAAAACGGCGGCTTTTCGACCGCCAATCCGGATTCGCTCTACACGCGTGTTATTAACGACCCCGTCTATGGGTTTCGCAAGGTCAATGTCGCAGCGCAGCGCGCCGACGAAACGTCCCTGCTGCACACCATTCGCCGTATGATTCACACACGCAAAGCGCTGCCGGTGCTGGCAAAAGGTGAACTGACGTGGATGGACACTTTGCCGAAAGAGGCGCTGTGTTTCTGGCGAGGGGAGACCTTTGCCGCGCTGCACAATTTATCCGGGCAGCCGCTCGATATTCCGATAACTACCCCCCTGACCGATGCTTTTACGGGCGTGAGGGTGGAGACCCTGAGCACCGTTACGCTTCCGCCCTATGGCTACCGCTGGCTGGTAAAGGCATAGGGCATCTGCCGGTGCGGGGCTGGGGGGCATTGCAGGTCTGCGGCGGCACCGGCATCGCGCTAAAGCTGTGTCAGGATCAACGGTTCGCCGTCTGTGATGGCAATCGTGTGCTCGAAATGCGCGCACAGTGATTTATCGCGCGCGATAACTGTCCACCCGTCCTTCAGCTCTATGGTATCCGGGCGGCCCGCAATGACCATCGGTTCCAGCGCATAGGTCATGCCCTGCGCGAGGACCGTATCCGCCAGGCCGCGCGGGGGTTTCTTCGGCCACCAGTTTGGCACAACCGGGTCCTCGTGCATCTTGCGCCCCACACCGTGTCCGGTATAGTCACGGGCTATGCTGTACCCGTAATTTTCGACATGGGTCTGTACGGCGCGTGCCACATCACTGATGCGGTTGGGAAGTACTGACGCGCGAATGCCGACATACAGCGCCTGCTCTGCAACTTCCAGCAGACGCTTCACCGCTGGCGCTGGCTCACCCACCACCCATGTCCAGGCAGAGTCTCCCACAAACCCCTGGTAGATACAGCCCAGATCGATGCTGACGACATCGCCTTCATGCACGATGCGCGTGGGGCTTGGAATGCCGTGAATGAGTTCTTCGTTGATGCTGATTGTGGCCGTTGCCGGGAATTTGGGGGCCCCCGGTTTAGGGTAATTGAGGAAGGCCGGAACTGCGCCATGATCGCGGATGACGGTTTCTGCCACTTTGTCCAGGTCTGCTGTGGAAATGCCAGGGCGCAGGGCGTCGTGGGTGGCCGCATGTGCGCGGGCCACAATTCGCCCTGCTTCGCGCATAATGGCAACTTCATCCGGGGTCTTAAGCGTTACGGCCATGTATCGTCCTCTGGTTAAACGCTCTGCGCTCTGTATATGACCGCATCCAAGTGGCTGCTGACGGCTTCAATGGGCTGGTCAGCCTGAATCGTCTCCAGCAGCCCTTTGTCCTTGTAGTACGCAATCAACGGCCTGGTTTCTGAGAGAAACTTGTCAATGCGGACGATAATGGCGTGCGCATTGGCATCGTCCGCGCGCCGTGCGATCGTTTCCCCGGTCGCCTTCGACGTGGCCACCAGGCGCGGTGGATACACTTTGTTGGGATCATCCTCAAAACGGTACGCGATGTCATCTGCCTTCGAATAGATGTTGTGCTCGCCCACCCGCCCAAACGTGCGCTTAAATGCGGTGTACAGATCAAGTTCCAGCAGCAGCACCGCAGACAGGCGTTCGTTGCGGGAGGCCAGATAATCCTCCAGCCATTTGGCCTGCGCGGGGTTGCGCGGATACCCGTCCAGGATTGCCCCATGCTGCTGCACATCCGGCTTCTGCAGGCGCTCCAGCAGCAGCGCGTTGGTGTCTTCGTCTGAGACAAGCTGGCCATTTTTGAGGATGTCCCGAATCTTGAGGGCGAAGTCGTCATCGCGGGTGCTTAGGGCACGGAACAAGTCTCCGGTGGAAATGTGAGGGATACCGTGTTTCTGGCTGATGTAGGCAGCCTGTGTCCCTTTACCCGCCCCCTGAACCCCCATAATCACTAAGTAAAGGCCCATAAAGTACTCCCGATCTAAATAAAAAACGGTCGCGCCCGATCTGGACGCGAACCGTAGTATACCACCGATTGTGAAATTTAGCGCATGAACCCTTCATAGTTGCGCATAACAAGCTGCGCTTCCAGTTGGCGCAAGGTATCGATGACGACACCGACCATGATGATCAGCCCGGAACCGGTGATGACCTGTGCAGCGTTGGCCGTCGTGCCACCTGTGAACTGATTCTGGAAGATGATTGAGTTCAGCAGGTCTACCACGCCAGGCAGGATGGCGATGGTGCCCAGGAACAGCGCACCCACAATGGTGATGTGGCGGGTTACGCTGAGGATGTACTCTTCGGTGCGCTTGCCCGGGCGGATGCCCGGAATGAACCCCCCCTGCCGCTGAAGCGTATCTGCCAGGTTCTGGTTCGTCACCATCACGTCAGAGTAGAAGAAGGTGAACCCCACCGTCAGCAGGAAGAACGTCCCCCAGTAGAACAGACCCTGCTGCGAACCGAAGGTCTGTGTAACAGAGCTGGTGAAATCTGACTGTGGGAAGAAGTTCACAATCATCACCGGCAGCGTGATGATGGCCTGCGAGAAGATCAGCGGGATCATGCCCACCGGGTTCACTTTCATGGGGATGTGGGTGCTTGCGCCGCCATACTGCTTGCGTCCGCGCACGCGCTTGCCATACTGCACCGGCACGCGCCGCACACCTTCCTGAATGCGAATGATCACGATAACGCTGACCAGCGTAATGACCACAAACAGCACCAGATCCAGCAGCGGATTGGCAGAGTTGGCCACCAGGTTTGCCAGGTTAACCGGCGCACGAGAGACGATGCCGCCGAAGATAATCAGCGAAATACCGTTCCCAACACCCTGTTCAGTGATAAGCTCACCCAGCCACACCGCAAACATCGTTCCCGCTGTCATACTGCCCAGGACCGTAAGCGTCAGCCACGCGTTGCTGCCAAACTCAGGGATAATCAACTGATCCCCCAGCAGCGCGTTGAAGATCTGGATCTGGCCAAAAGCCTGAAGCAGCGCCATCGGAATGGTGGCGAACATGGTGTAGCGGTTGAGCGTTTCGCGGCCTCCCGGCTCACGCTGGAGCTGTTCCAGGCGCGGGACGATGGGGATGAGAAGCTGGAAGATAATGGACGCGCTGATGTAAGGATACACCCCATTGGCCAGCACGCTGAAGTTGGCGACCGCACCGCCTGAGAGCAGTGTAAGCACCTGGATCAGGCCTGCGCCGGCCTGATTCGGGTCAAGGAGCCTGCTTAGCGCTGTAGGGTCTACCCCCACCACCGGAACATGGGCCCCAAACTGGTAGATCAGCAGAATCAGCCCTGTGATCAGCAGCTTGTTGCGGATTTCCGGCAGGCGTGAGGCGGTAGTAAGTGCTTGAAACATGGAAAAATCCTTTAACGGCTGTTTGAGTTCTGACGAACAGAAGCGGGCCGGTTAGGACCCGCCCCACTCCTGTGTAGATTATTGCTGCTTGCTCTTGAGTTCTGCAAGAGCTTCTTTCGTCAGTTTCTTGACGGTTGCGCGCGCACCCTTCAGCAGCAGCGGGATCACCTGCGTGGTGCCACCGGCAGCAGCGATCTTTTCTGCGGCGCTCTTGCTGAAACGGTGCGCGCTGACGTTCAGATTCTTGGTCAGGTCACCGCGTCCCAGAATGACAACCGGCTGGTCGGCATCACGGATGAATCCCAGGCCGAACAGCGCTTCTGGTGTGATGGTGGCACCAGCTTCAAACGCTTCTTCCAGGTAATCCAGGTTTACTTCCTGGTACTCGATGCGGAAGATATTGTTGAAACCGCGCTTGAACGGCAGACGACGCACCAGCGGGAGCTGACCGCCCTCAAAGTATGCGCCTTTGCCGCCGCCAGTACGCGCGCCTGTACCCTTGATACCACGCCCGGCAGTTTTACCCTTACCGGCAGAGATACCGCGCCCGACGCGGGTCTTCTTGGTGTTTGCCCCTGGATTGGGCTTGAGATCGTGTAACTTCATAAAAGTGGGCGCAGCGCGGATGTGCTGCGCCTCTCTCCTTTCGCTTCAGAACGGCTTGCGAACCTTACTTCTGGTCGCTGTCCACTTCTTCCACCTTCAGCATGTGGGTGATCTTGTGGATCATCCCACGAATCTGAGGCGTGTCTTTATGGACGGCGGTCTGGTGCATTTTGCGCAGGCCCAGTGCAATGGCTGTCGCCCGCTGATCCTGCGTGTAACCGATGGGGCTGCGAACCAGCGTGACCTTGAGCAGTTTGTCACTCATTGGGCTGGTTCCTCCGGTTTGCACCGCGCAGCCAGAACGGGCTTACTTCATCCAAAGGCTTACCGCGCATGGCGGCCAGATCTTCGGGCGAGCGCAGTTGTTCCAGCGCAGAAAGGGTTGCCATCGCCACGTTCAGCAGATTATTGCTGCCCATACTCTTGGTGAGGATGTCACTCACGCCAACGGCTTCCAGAACGGCACGCACACCACCCCCGGCGATTACGCCAGTACCGGGTGCTGCGGGCCGCAGGAAGACCTTTGCCCCGCCATACGATGCCGTCACTTCATGCGGGATTGTGGCCCCGGTGAGGCCAACCTTGCGCATGTTCTTGCGAGCGCGTTCCGAACCCTTGCGGATGCTGTCCGGTACCCCGCGCGATTTGCCAATGCCGATGCCCACACGCCCCTTGTTGTCGCCCACAATCACGACGGTGCGGAAGGCGAAACGGCGACCACCCTTGATGACTTTCGCCACGCGCCGGATGTCTACGACGCGCTCGTCGAGTTCTTCGCGATCTTCGTCGCGGCGGTCGCGTTCTCTTCTTTCACGCTTCTCTGCCATTCCCTGCTCCTAGAATTCCAGCCCGGCTTCGCGAGCGCCTTCGGCCAGTGCTGCCACACGCCCATGATAGCGATAGCCCGCACGGTCAAAGACCACCATCGTGACCCCTGCATTCTTCGCGCGTTCCGCCACAATGCGCCCCACAATGCGCGCCGAATCGACCTTGTTCTTTCCCTCGATCTGCGGAACTACTTCCGGATCGATGGTGGAGGCCGACACCAGTGTAGTGCCTGCGGTATCGTCAATCACCTGCGCATAAATGTTGGACAGGCTGCGGTAAATGTTCAGACGCGGACGCTGTGTGGAGCCGCTGACGCGCGCCCGCACGCGGCGCTGACGGCGCTTGCGCCCCAAGTACTTTTGTTGTGCTTTATCTGCCATGCGACCTTATCCTTACTTCTTACCCGTCTTACCCGCTTTGCGCCGGACGATTTCGTCTTCGTAGCGGATGCCCTTACCCTTGTAAGGTTCCGGCGGACGCAGGCGGCGAATATCAGACGCCACCTGCCCCACCAGTTCTTTGTTGATGCCGCTGATGTTCACGATCACCGCCGCCCCACGCTTTTCCTTCGGCACTTCGAAGATGATTTCCTCCGGCGCTGGGAAGGTGATATCGTGCGAATAGCCCAGCTTCAGCAAAAGGTCTCTGCCTTTCACTTCGGCGTTGTACCCCACACCCTCAATGAGCAGCGTGCGGCGGAACCCGGTGGAGACCCCGTTAACCATGTTCGACAGCAGGGCGCGCGTTAGGCCGTGCAGCGCACGGTGTTCACGTTCGTCACTCGGCCGGGTAACCACCAGGCTGCCGTCTTCCTGCGCCACGCGGATGTCCGGGTGGACATCCATTTCGAGCTGCCCCTTGGGGCCTTTCACAGTAATGTGCTGCCCGTCAATGTTGACATCGACCTTCTGCGGCAGCGCCACTGGTTTTCTTCCTACTCGTGACATGATGCTCTCCTGCTTACCACACGTAGCACAGCACTTCGCCGCCGACCTTTTCGGCACGCGCCTGCTGCGCCGTCATCACACCCTTGGGGGTGGTCACGATGGCAATACCGGTGCCGCTCATCACGCGCGGCAGGTCCCGGCGTCCGCTGTAGATGCGGCGTCCGGGCTTGCTTACGCGGGTCATATTGGTAATAACGGGCTTCCGGGTGCGGCGCGAACCGTAGTACTTCAGCTTGATCGTGATGAGACCGACCGGTTTTTCTTCACCGATCACGTACTCTTCGATAAAGCCTTCTTCCTTCAGGATGCGGGCGATTTCAACTTTAATCTTCGATTTCGGGATCGACACTTCTGCCTTGCCCGCCATGAGCGCATTGCGGATGCGCGTCAGCATATCTGCAATCGGATCACTCACCATAACACGCCCTCTCCTACCAGCTCGACTTCACCACGCCAGGGATTTCGCCCTTAAGCGCCATTTCACGTAAGCAAATGCGGCACAATCCAAAGCGACGGTAATAGCCCCGGGGGCGTCCGCATCGCTGACAGCGATTGCGCACCCGTACCGCATACTTACGCTTTTTTTCGCGTTCGATCATAGAAGTTTTCGCCATGCGTTTAGCTCTCCCGGAAAGGCATACCCAGCAGCTTCAGCAGCCGGCGGCCTTCCTCATCTGTTTTGGCGCTGGTTACGATTGTGATTTCGAGCCCGCGCACTTTGTCGATTTTGTCATACTGAATTTCCGGGAAGACGATCTGTTCCCGCAAACCGACGGTGTAGTTCCCACGTCCATCCAGCTTGGGCGATACCCCGCGAAAATCGCGGATACGCGGCAGCGCGATGTTGATCAAACGATCCAGCAGTGCCCACATCCGTTCGCCGCGCAGCGTGACCTTCACGCCGATGGCGCGGCCTTCGCGCAGCTTAAACCCGGCGATACTGGTCTTCGCCTTCGTGATGATGGGGGACTGACCGGTGATCAGACGCAGGTCTTCCACTGCTCCGTCCAACGATTTCGGGTTGTCGATCGCTTCGCCGACCCCGATGTTGACAGAGACTTTGTCGATTCGCGGAACCTGCATGACGTTTTCATATTTGAATTCATTCATGAGTGCAGGGACCACATCATCCCGGTAGCGCAGTAAAAGCGCCGGCAGTTTCTTTTCAGTTGCCTCTTGTGCCATTGTTCACACGCTCCGGATGGATTAATCGATATTCGAGTTGCACTTCTTGCAGAAGCGTACCTTCGCACCGTCTTCGCGGAAGCGGAAGCCGATGCGCGTGGTTTCGCTGCAGGAAGGGCATACCAACATAACGTTTGAGAGATGAAGCGGCGCGTCGAACTCGACGATCTGCGCCGGGATCTGGTTTGTTCCGATCTGGCGCGCTTTAGTGTGCCGCTTCATGATGTTTTTCCCGTTGACGATCACACGGTCGGTCTTGGGCAGTACAGAGATCACTTCTCCCTGTTCGCCCTTGTCTTTACCCGCGATAATCTCAACCTTGTCACCTTTCTTGATGCGCTGCATTTCTGAGTACCTCTACAGTGTTTCCGGAGCCAGCGATACGATCTTCATGAAGCCTTTGTCGCGCAGTTCACGCGCCACTGGTCCGAAGACGCGCGTGCCCCTGGGATTGGTAAGGTCATCCGCAAGCAGCACGGCGGCATTGTCGTCGAACTTGATGTACGAGCCATCGTCGCGCCGGTATTCTTTCGCCACGCGCACAATCACCGCCCGCACCACATCGCTTTTCTTCACGCTGCCCTGGGTTGCGGCAGATTTCACCGTCGCCACCACAATATCGCCCACGTGACCATATCTTCTCTTTGAGCCGCCCAGAACGCGAATGACCAGCAGTTCCTGCGCGCCGCTGTTATCGGCAACCTTAATGCGTGATTCTGTTTGAATCATGGGTTAAGACTCCCCGCTGGGCACATGCACCGGAATCTCGACAACTTCGCCTTCAGGCGTCTGTACAACCGCCTCAACAACCCAGCGCTTGTGGCGGCTAAGCGGGCGGCTTTCTACGATGCGAACGAGCGATCCAACTTCAACTTTGTCAGATTCATCGTGCGCCATGACCCGTTTTATCGTGCGGACAATTTTCTTATACACACGATGCATCTTGCGCCGTTCAATTTCAACGACGACGGTCTTCTGCATTTTGTCGCTTACCACGCGACCCACCAAACGACGGCGATTGTTAGGCATTGTTCTTACCCTTGCTGCTGTCCGCTGTCGCAGCGGCGCTGCGTTCAGCCAGGACGGTCTTCAGCCGCGCCAGTTCGCGGCGGTTACGGCGAACCAGGTTCGTGTCTTTCAGTTCACCGCTGGCCTTCTGGAAACGCATGTGAAACATGGCCTGGCGGTTGTCTTCGATGGCGTCCAGAATCTGGTCGTTGCTCATATCACGAATTTCCTGAATGGTCTTCATCAACCCACCTCCTGGCCAGAGATCGGGTCAACCCGTTTCACGAACTTGGTTTTGATGGGCAGTTTGTAGCCCGCCAGGCGCAGCGCCTCGCGCGCTTCATGTTCTTCTACGCCGCCCATTTCGAACAACACGCGCCCTGGCTTGATGACCGCCACCCAGAACTCAACACCACCCTTGCCCTTACCCATACGGGTTTCGGCGGGTTTCTTGGTGACTGGCTTGTTTGGAAACACGCGAATCCAGATCTTTCCACGACGTTTGATGTAGCGCACCATCGCGCGGCGCGCCGCTTCGATCTGGCGGCTGGTCAGCCACACCGGTTCCTGCGCCTGCAGGCCAAATTCGCCAAAGGCCACCGTTGACCCGCGATACGCTTTGCCGCGCATGCGGCCACGCATTTGCTTACGATACTTAACACGTTTCGGCATTAACATGGTTACGTTCTCCTGAGATCAGTGCTATGGGGTGACGTAACTGTCACTCGGTTCACTGACACGCTTCTCTTCACGCTGCAAAATTTCGCCCTTATAGATCCACACCTTGATACCGATGCGGCCATAAGTGGTAAGCGCCTCGGCGAAGCCGTAATCCACGTTCGCCCGCAGCGTGTTGCGCGGGATGCGCCC
>CAZQIJ010000153.1:0-9656 GCA_964592955.1 uncultured Anaerolineaceae bacterium | reverse complement strand
GATTTGCTGGCGGTGGCTGAGGCGATCATGGCGCAGCGCTGAGCGCACAGCATCACGATGAGAAGATGAAAAAAAGGGGCACCCCGGCGTGTTATCTGGCCGGGGTGCCCCTTTCGATTCGCTTGTGTGCCAAACAGCAGGAGCGGGTTGCAGGGGCAGCGCCCCCACAACCGGTGATCACCAGACCAGGCTGCCTGTTTCGGTGCGCGTGGCAGCCTGGACTATCAGCAGAACCTAATCCCCGGTGCCCGCCGCGATGGCGTCCACCAGTTTGACCGTTTCGGGATCTTCACGCTTGCTCATCAGCACCGCAAAGGCGATCATGCCCACCAGCACCAGCATCACAACCGTGACCAGCGCCCGCTGTGATGGATCTGCACTGGCTTCGACCGTCACAACCAGCGGAGCCGCCAGCAGCCCCACCAGGTTAACCACTTTGATCATCGGGTTCAGCGCGGGGCCGGCCGTATCCTTAAACGGATCGCCTACGGTATCGCCCACCACCGCCGCCTTGTGCGGCTCGGAGCGCTTGCCACCGTAATTGCCTTCTTCGATGTACTTCTTGGCGTTATCCCACGCGCCGCCCGCGTTGCTCATAAAGACGGCCATCAACTGACCGGCCAGGATGATCCCCGCCAGGAAGCCGCCAAGCGCTGGCGCACCCAACAGGAAGCCCACCACAATGGGGCTTAGCACGGCGATGACGCCCAACGGCAGCAGCTCGCGCTGCGCCGCGGCGGTTGAGATGCTCACCGCTTCGCTGTAATCCGGTGTACGGGTGCCTTCCATCACGCCAGGAACGCGCAACTGACGCCGCACCACATTGATCATCTGGAAGGCGGCACGGTTCACCGCGCGGATCAGCAGCGACGAGAACAGGAAGATCAGGCCGCCGCCCAACAGGAACCCGATGAACACAATCGGGTCGGCGATGTTGATGCCGGTGGCATACAGCGTTTCTTCGAAAGGCACGTCCAGGCCAAGCTGCACGACGCGTGTATCTGTGAGGAAGGCCCCAAACAGCGCCACCGCCGCGATCACGGCGGATCCGATGGCGATGCCTTTGGTGATGGCTTTGGTGGTATTGCCCACCGCGTCAAGCTGGTTCAGAATTTCGCCGCCGGGGCCGCTGCTCTCGCCAGCCAGCTCTGCAATGCCCTGCGCGTTATCTGAAATCGGGCCGAAGGCGTCCATCGAGACGTTGTTGCCGGTGAGGGTAAGCATGCCGATGCCGGTCATGGCCACGCCATAAAGCACCGCCGTGAACGTGTCCACAATCTGCACGCCGTTGCCATCCACCACCGGGAACAACCCAAACAGCAGCACGCTGAAGAGGATGCTGCCCGCGATGGCCCCAATGCCCCACACCGCGCTCTCCATGCCGGTCGAAAGGCCAGAGAGGATGGTCGTCGCCGCGCCGGTCTGGGTATTGCGGGCGATGTCTTTCACGGGCTGGTGTTCGGTCGCCGTGAAGTAGGCCGTCACACGGTCTGTGATGATGGCCAGCGCGATACCCATGACCACCGCCGCCAGCGGCTGCCACACGATGCCGCCCTGCATCAGGTCTTCGTCGCGCATATATGCGACGGTGAAGATGCCAAACATCACAATGCTGATGACCGCCGCGCTGTAAAACCCGCGCGTGATGGCGTCCAGCGCGTCTTTGCCGGTGGACGAGCGCACCAGGTAGGTGCTGATAATCGAAGAGAGCACGCCGATCCCGCGCACCACCAGCGGGAAGATGATCCAGATGGGGCTGGCCGTGACCGCCGCCAGCGCCAGGCCCAGGATAAGCCCAGACACGATGGTGACTTCGTAGCTTTCGAAGATATCTGCCGCCATCCCGGCGCAGTCGCCCACATTGTCCCCCACCAGATCCGCGATCACTGCCGCGTTACGCGGGTCGTCTTCCGGCAGGTCGGCCTCAACCTTCCCCACCAGATCCGCGCCCACATCTGCCGCTTTGGTGAAGATGCCGCCGCCCACGCGCATAAAGAGCGCCAGCAGCGTGCCACCGAACCCGAAGCCCAGCAGCGCGTCTGGCGATGCGATACCGAAGATCAGGAAGATGACCGTGCCCCCAAACAGGCCAAGCCCGTCGGTGAGCATCCCGGTGATGGTCCCAGAGCGGTAGGCGATGCGCAGCGCGTCTCCATAGCCACGCGTGGCATCCACTGCCGCCGCCGCAACGCGAACCGCGCCCTGCACCGCCATGTTCATGCCCACAAAGCCAACCGCCGCAGAAAACAGCGCGCCCATCAGGAACGCGCCCGCGCGCCCGAAGGCGGTGTTGGTGCGTGCCGTCTCGCATTCCACGATCCCGCGCTGAACGATGATGGCCTCCTCGGCATAAACACGGGCGTTGCTTGCCTCCAGCGTGAGCACGGCACCTTCGGCAACCGGGTTGGCTGCTTCATAGTCCGCGCGCACGCTTTGCGCCAGCTCTGGGCAGAAGTGCTCAATGGCGTAGGGGGTCGGGTTGACGAAGTAGACACTGAAGAACAACACCACCATCAGCACCACGATGAGTGCCGCGATGATGCGAAACTGCGAGCGCAGGTAAGCGTTCGCGCCAGTGCGGATGTATCCCCATACTTCCTGCATCTTGGCCGAACCCTTGCCTTCGCTCAATATCTGCCGTGCCAGAATCATCGCATAAATCAGCCCGGCAACAGCGATCCCCAGCACCACCAGGATGAGGGTTGTTTCCAATGAATTTAACGGACGCATATTTAAAAGAAGCTCCTTGCATTGATTTTGTGGCTCGTGTGCCTGAAAACTCGCCTGAAGATTGGAACATTTAGACGAAGCGGAGTTTAATGCAGAGTATAGCGAACGATGGTTAGAAAGCTAGCCCCTGGTTTGTGCCACTCGCACAAGGGTGGGCACTGGTGAACCGCGCAGGCTCCCCCCAAATGCCACAGCGGACGCAGCAGCCCGCGCTGCCGCGTGGCATGGTGCGTCCGCCAGGCGGGAACTTGCGTGAGGATTTTGGCGGGCGCTGTGCAGGGGTCAGTGACCGCTATAGTGCTTTGCCACGTCTTCCAGCATCTTCTGAAGCTGGTTGAAGGCAGGCAGTGGTTTATACAACAACAGGTCGGCACTGGCTTCTTCCAGCGCCTGTGCTTCCTGTTCGGGGGACAGCCGGTAGGCCGTCATCAGAATCAGGGCCATATTCCCCAGGGCCTTGCTGGCACGCAGCCGCTTAGAGACGTTAATCCCGTTGATACGGTCAGGAAGCCGGATGTCGATGAGGGCCAGCTCTGGCATTTCGCCGTCATAACGCCCTGCTTCCACATCGTCGATCCATTCGAAGACCTCCTCACCTGTAACAAACGCCACGCCACCCACCCCAAGCATGGAATACATCGCCACGATCATATCGTACAGGTCTGGTTCATCCTCGACCAACATCCAAGTTGCCATCTAACTTACGTCCTCTGCTGCCAGTCTATCTGCCTATTGTAACGAAAAGTTTTCGTTTTGTCGGCATTGCCAGATGCGATACGCTCTTCTATACTACGCGCTGCAAGATGTCAGATTACCTTAAGGTGTTTCGGTGGGCGCAATTTTCCGGCGGCAGCAGGGCTTGCGCATCTCGCAGTCTGCCAAACCCACCTGGCAGGCCTGTCGTTTTCGCGTTCATCCCGCGTTGTGCTGGCATCGGCCAATACGGAAGATGCGCATTGTGCCCCTGGTGTGTCCCGCGCCCCGGGGTGCCCTGGTGGTGAGCGTGTTTTTCGCCTTTCCCGGACGACAACTCATGGACAAACCAAAACGAATACGCACACTCGTAGGGACGAGGCCCGCCTCGCCCGCCGCAAGATCCGGCGGATTTAAATGGGTTGATCCATAAGGCTATTCCAAGAGCATAATCAATCACTTGGGGAGACGGGGCAATGCCCCTCCCGCCCAGATCGGTGGCTCGTTTTTTGCCTGGAACAGCCTTAAAGTCCGTCAGCCCCAGGACAGCGCTGCGAGGAGCGCGCGTTAGCCTTAAATTTAGTGGCTTCATTGACAGGATTTGTTACAAGGAGATGTTACGATGCAGTGCGCAATAGAGATTGATGCTTTGCCCGAAGTGGTCTATGACGTGATGTTCAGCGAACTTACGCTGCCCATGTGGCTTAGCAGCGGCGCGTTTTTGTATCCGAACGCAACCGCCAATTACTTTCTGGATTGGCCCAACGGCTACCATACCAGCGGCCAGATCACCGCACGGGAACACGGCAAACGCCTGGCCATGACGTGGCGCGGCAGCACCGAAACCGAGTTCTCTCAGGTTGAGATGGTGCTGAGCGCGGCAGGCGACGGCCATACGCGCGTGGACGTATCGCACCTGGGCGGCGACGATGCCGAGCATCAGAAAGGGTGGGAGACGGCGCTTCAGAACCTCAAGTACACGGTCGAAACCGGCCTCAACCTGCGCCTGATGAACAGCCCCATGCTCGGCATTTATCCGAGCGCACTGACCGCAGAACGCGCGCAGTCGCTCGGTACACCGGTAACGGAAGGCGTCGTCATCGAAAACGTTCTGGCGGGTATGGGTGCCGCCTCTGCCGGGTTGACCAGCGGCGATGTGCTGGTGAGCCTGGGCGGCGCGGCGATTGCCGATTTCGGCTCCATGTTTGCTGCGCTGCGCCCCCATAAGGGCGGCGATACCGTTGAAATCGCCTTCTATCGTGGGGCAGAGCGGCACAGCGCCCGCCTGCTGCTTTCCAAACGTTCCATGCCAGAACTGCCGGTGAACGTTGAAGGGCTGAAGATCACGGCGGAAAACCTCCACAACGACGTGGACGACCGCCTGGACGCGCTGCTGAGCGGACTCAGCGAAAGCGCCGCGGCGCAGCGTCCCGCGCCGGAAGTCTGGAGCATCAGCGAGAACCTCGCGCACCTCATCTGGACGGAACGCTTTCTGCACGTCCTGCTGTGGGGCATGGCCGAGGGCATCGACAGCGCGCAGTGGGCGGTCAACAACACAGTGCAGCTTGCCGGCATCCTGGCCGCGTACCCGACCCTGGCTGACCTCGTCACAGAGTTCAAGCGGTCGGAGGCGGCCACACGCGCCATGATCGCGGCGCTGCCGGAAACGATCACGGAGAACCGTCCGCGTTTCGTCCGCATCGCTGCCGACGTGACCGAATATGTGGATCACACACGGGAACATCTCGACCAGATCCAACAGGCGCTCGACGCGCTCGCGCAGGCATAACGTTGAGGGCGGCGCGGGCTGTGCCGCCATCCGCGCCGCACCACGTTGTTTCGGGTGTACAATCACGTGTGCAATGACCCGATTGAGGAGTTTACCCACCATGACAGACTCAAAATCACGCTCACAACAGCGCTTCAGCGCGTATGCCGAGCGCTACGTCACCAGCCCCAACCACGCCACCGGCGCAGAGCTGCCCCGCCTGGTCGAGCTGGCGCAGCCTGCCCCGCAGCACCGGGTGCTCGATATCGCCACCGGCGGCGGGCACACGGCACGCACCTTCGCGCCGCACGTCCGGCTGATGGTGGCGGGGGATCTCTCGGAGTCCATGCTGCGGGCGGCCAGCGGCAGTATCTCCCGCCACAACACCGTTTATGTGACGACAGACGCGGAAAACCTCGCGTTTGCGCCGGATACCTTCGACCTCGTGACGTGCCGCATCGCCCCCCACCACTTCCCGGATTGCTTCCGCTTTGTGATGGAATGCGCGCGCGTGCTGAAGCCCGGCGGCAAACTGCTGGTGCAGGATCAGACGCTGCCAGAAGACGAAGACGCTGCGCGGTTCATCGAAGCCTTCGAGACGCTGCGCGATCCCAGCCACCACCGCGCCTACAGCCCGCTGGAGTGGCGCGGCATGTACCTGGATGCCAGCCTCGAAGTGGATCACATCGAAGAAGCGCGCAACCGCTCAAACCTTGTTGACTGGGCAAAGCGCCAGGACTGCCCCGATGACCTCATCACGCGCTTGCAGATCATGCTGGCGCAGGCTCCTGATGCGGTTAAGGCGCAGCTTCGTCCGGGGGCGGTGGGCACGCCCGCCGCGGAATTCGATCACGTCTACGTCATCATTGTGGGTCACAAACCCGCCTGAACGCGCGCTGCCAGCGCTTCTGCCGCCGCTTGCGCACCGCCCAGGCTGGCCATTTCTGCCGCCAGGTCGCGGGCATTGTGCTGCACGCGCGTATCCTGGGTAATGGCGCGTGTGCCTTCCCACAATTTTCCGTTCCGCACGTCGTGCGCGCTGAGGTTCAGGCCCACCCTGGCCTGCGCCACCCGCCGCGCCTGCCCGCGCTGGTCTGCTGCATGTGGCACGACAATCTGCGGAATGCCGTGAATCACCGCCGCGTGTGTTGTCCCCATCCCGCCGTGATGCAGCATGAGGCGCACGCGCGGCAGCACATGGTCAAACGGGACAAAGGTCAGCAGGCGCGTTGTTTTGGGCAGCGCCGCGATGAGTGTGGATTTCTGCTGTGGGGTGATGGGGTTGCTGCCGATGACCACAATGGGGATGTAGCCTTCGCGCGCTGCCGCCTGCGCCGCCCAGGCGAAAAATCCCAGATCGCCGGTAAACACCGTCCCCAGCGTTACCAGCGCCAGCGGCACCTGCTCTGGGATGTCGGTCAGCCAGGTGGGTGGCGCATCGCGCGCGGGTGTGGGGCTGCCGCCCACAAACAGCGTCTGATCCAGCAGGTACGGAACCTCGGCCTGGTACCACGTCTCGCTGTAGTAGCTGATGTGAAGGTGTGGGCTGAGGATCGACGGCGTTGGCCCCTGCGACAGGTTTGCGCCACGAATGCCAAAACGCGCGCACAGCCGTTCCACCCGGTCGCGGCTCTCCTGACCCAGCGAACGCTGCACCGGGAACAGGAATTCCTCGTCCAGGTCGCGCAGCGCCGGCCACCCGCACACCGCCAGCGGCACGTCCAGCTTCTCAGCCGCCAGCGCGGAGGCCGTCAGAAACGGGTCGGTGACGATGACATCCGGCGCGGCCTCGTCTGCGAGCGCGATAAGCTGCTGCGCGGCCTCGCCCACCAGATCCTCGCTTAACCAGGTATCGAGCGCGCGCCGGTAGCGCAGCATCACCGCTTCCTGCGGCGGGATGCTGTTCACATCTGGTGGCGGGGGCGGCGGCCACAGCCAACCGGTTTCGGCCACCGCGCGGAACCCCACACCGGCCCGCTGCACCGCGCCGCGCAGCGCAGCGCCGCTGATCCATGTCACCGTGTGCCCCAGGCTTTGCAGCGCCTGCGCCGTTTTCAGAAATCCGCCCCAGTCTGTATGACTGTAGAGCGGTGCAGATACACACCAGAATTTCGCCATTGCCGATGCCCTGTTGCGATGCGAGTATGCGCACCACCATAGCGCCACCCCTGACGGCGGTCAATGGCTTTTTTGGTGTTTCTTATCGAATCTCTCTCTGTTGTTCAGCTTACAGCGGTAATGTGATTCTTAACGGTGAAGGGCATGAAAGCAAAGGATAAAGTGGGATGAATCAGTCTGGGCGGCCAATGGACTCGATGGGACTCACTGTGGGGTTAGGGGCACTGATCGGAACCGTGTTCGGCAGGATGATCGGCAACACGCTGCTGGGTGTCGCCTTTGGCATCGGTTTCGCGCTTGGCGTGCGCATTTCGCTGCAGGAAACCGTTCAGGACGACAACGCCTATTAATCGTCCGAGGGCACGTTACGCCTCAGGTTCCTTCGTCCTCTCACCCGTAAGCCCCCTCAGCCCATGCGTGCTGAGGGGGCAGGGGGATGAGCGGAAAACGGCACACGATACCTAATGGATCAACTAATTCAGATCCGCCGGATCCTGGGGCGGACGAGGCGGGCCTCGTCCCTACGAGTGTGCGTATTCGTTTTGGTTTGTCCATACCATACGATAGATTCATCAATCCTCCCCCCACGCCAATTCGCACTACAATAGAGCATGGCAGTCAACGTCTCTGCCGCAGCGCGTGGTGTCACGGCTGAGGGCGGCGTAAGCAGCGCCAGAGAAAGCCCATTCTCTGTGCCTGTGGTGTTTTGGTTGCTCATGCACGCGTCGGCAAACGCAAAGGATAACGATTGTGGGAATCAGCGTTGAGGAATGTATGACCAGGATTCACCAGATCCAGCAAAGCGCCACCGTACTTAGCTCCGGTGACGACCGACTTGGCGAAGAACTTCAGCGCGATCTCCACCAGATTGAGAAGAACGCCGGTCTGCTGGACGAGCGGATTAACCAGGCTCTGGCCGAAAACCCGCCCGTGACCAACAAACTTCTGCACGATCTGCGCTCGCCACTGAACCTCATCGTCGGCTTCACGGAAATGCTGCTGGACGATGAAACCAGCACATTCTCGCGCGAGCAGCACCTGCATCTGCGCCGCATTCACGATGGCGCGCTGCGGGTGGCGGATTTTATTGGCGAGCGTTTCGGCTGAAGAAGTCCCAGGCAGTCTGCGCCGCATCGATCTCGCGGCTGGACTGCCCCAACTGCTGGCTGGACGGAAAGTATTCCGACGGCCACACATGCCCGCCGCCCGTAATCGTCACCAGAGTGACCTCAGCCGCACAGGCGGTGTACTGCACGATTTCGACGCTGGTGGGGTCGTCGGCGCTGGCGTCCAGCGTCGTCACCTCGGGGTCGCCGTCGCAGCCATTGTGCTGCGTCCAGTAGGTGACCGATTCTGCGGCGGAGTAGTAGTTGAGCGCGCCGTCATACGGGACGACACTGTCCTGCGTGCCCTGAATCATCATCACGGCAACTGGCGCACTGTCGCGGCAGCGGTTGACCAGGTAGCGTGGAAACGTGGACGCCACCGAGACGATTCCGGCGATCTGGTCGGGCATATCACAGGCGGCGCGGAACGCCATCATCCCCCCGCGCGAAAACCCCGCCAGGTAGACCCGGTTCGGGTCGGCGTTCAGGTTTTGTGTGAAGTAGGAGATAAGCTCCTGCAGAAACTGCACATCGTCAATCGCCTGCGATTCGCCCAGCCGGTGATCGTTCCAACCTACCTGGAGACTGTCTGGATAGAGGACCATGAAGCCCACATCGTCTGCCACATCGTTAAGCGCAGCAAAGCCCTGCATCCCCGCGCCGCTGCCGCCCGCGCCATGCAGCGCGATGACCAGCGGGACCGGCTCAGACGCCGTCATGACCATTTCTGGTATATAGATCAGAAAAGCGCGGGTGTAGCCCTGCACCTGTCTGCGGGCAGAAAATGTGCCCGGCTGTGGGAATTCTGCCGTCGCTTCGGGTGTGACTTCGGCAGTGGGCATGTTCACATCCGGCGCGGGTGGGGTAACTTCTGGCGTGGCATCCTGTGCCACCGCCGCACTGCTGACCAGACATAACACAACGATACTCCATAAGAACCGGATCATAGGTTTCACAGGGTTCATCGCTTTCGCTGCTTCAGGATGTACCGCAGATTGTAGTCCACATTGGCGGAAATCCATAAGCAGCGGGGCACGGTACGCTGCGCCCCCTGCCCACCTGTGGGTTACGTGACGGATGGATCACCCATTTAGATCCGCCGGATCCTGGGGCGGACGAGGCGGCTGCGATTGTGCGTGTTCGTTTTGGTTTGGTAACTACTCACGCAGGCGGTTGGGGGGCGCTGCCCCCCAAACCCCCCCCCAACTTTTTGTAAAAAGTTGGATCAAAAACTTTTAATT
>CAZQIJ010000152.1:0-9661 GCA_964592955.1 uncultured Anaerolineaceae bacterium | reverse complement strand
GAAGGCAAAACCCGCCAGGGTACTGCAGAACACTTCACCGATGGTTGAAGTCAGTGCGATAAACGTGGAGTTGGCGAACCCGCGCGGGAGTTGGGCAATATCCCAGGCGCGTACAAAATTGGAAAGTGTTGGCTTGGCAGGAATCCATTCCGGTGGCAGCACAAAAATGCTGGTTGCTTCCTTAAGCGCTGTGGACACCATCCACAGAAACGGGAGCACCATAATCAGCATGCCACATATGAGCAGCAGCAACGACAACCCCTTGACGAACGTCTCACGTTCGCGTCGGCCCCATGTCGTCTGGGGGCGCACCTTACCGCGCGACTGGCGGCGTGTTTCAGTCATGGTGGTTAACTTTCATAATTGACCCAACGTCGGCTGAAGTAGAAATTGATGAAGGTAATCGCCAGAATGACCAGACCGAGGATCCATGCCTGGGCAGAGGCATAGCCCATCTGGGTATCCCGGAACGCATTCTGCTGAATGACCATAACCGGCGTGGTGGATTCAAAAAACGGGCCGCCCTGTGTCATCAGGTAAGGTTCCTGAAAGATCTGGAAAGTGCCAATCATCGAGGTAATGATCAGGAAGAACGTTGTCGGGCTCAGTGCTGGCCAGGTCACCGCCCGGAAGCGCTGCCAGGCGTTCGCGCCGTCTATCTGCGCTGCTTCATGCAGGTGTCGTGGGATTCCCTGAAGCCCGGCCAGATAGATCAGGATCTGGTAGCCCAGGCCGCGCCAGATCAGCATAATGATCAGTGCTGGTTTGACCAGCACCGCATCGCCAAGCCAATTCGTGTTACTGGGCAGGCCAAGTTCACCCAGAAAGTAATTCAGCAGACCGTAATCCGGGTTGAAGATCCACAGCCAGATCAGCGCCAGTGCCGCAATGGGCAGAATCACAGGGATGTAATAAATGGTTCGGAAGAAGCGCGATCCGGGAATGCCCTGGTTCATCGCCATCGCAAACACCAGGGCAATGGCCAGTGAAATCGGAATCGCAAGCAGCAGAAAAGACGTATTGTAGAGTGATTTCCAGAAGACCGGATCAATCGCCCCCACGATGTACTGCTGCCCAAAAAGACCAAACTGAAACCATTCCTGGTGTCCTTTCGGCAGCACATCACTTGTGCGCACAAAACGCGGTTCGCAACTATAGGGGGCGCGGGTGCGGGGGTCGGTTTGCCCCAGGAATTCGCCAAGGCGTGATTCGGGCACCCGCTCACGTCCGCAGCGATACATGGGGTCACCGGTTTCTGGGTCAAGCTCACGCGGGAGCGGCACAGCAGAGAGCGTTAGCAGCGCACCATAGTTCTCCGTGCCCACCCATTCCGGATCACCAGACAGATCCCACTCAGAAAAGCCCAGCACCAGTGATCCCATGAGCGGGACAGCGCCGAACAGCAGGAACCCGATAATGGGTGCGGCGACAAACAAATAGCCCCACAGCATCTCACTGCGCCGCACACTGCCGCCCACCCTTTGGTTTGTATTTTCAGCCATTGGTTTTCCTTTGCCTGCTGGCGGAGCAGTGCAGCCAGGTGACTGCCCCGCCAGCAGAACTCAGCGCACGTGTTCACTCAGCATCTGTTGATGCTTGTGCCTGATGCACTACCCCTGAAAGCCAGGGAGGTCAGCAGAAGCGAGTACAAGAACAGGATGTGAATGCATGGCTTTTGTAGGGGGCGCTTCGGGAACCGCCCGCCTGAGGGGCATAGCGCGATGCGCCCCTATGTCATGCGCCGCTTAAATTAATTTTGTCCTGGTGGGTCAGTTAGCATAAGCAACGCCATTTGTTGAGCGCACACAATGGCGTTGCGCTACACAGGCGACCCACTAGTTGTCATCTACACTCGCCCAGGCTTCATCGAGCGCAGTCTGAAACGCTGCCGCGCGGTCTGCAAGCTCGTCTTCGGCCAGCACCGTGCCAGCGTTAACCACGGCTGGCCACACGCCGTTCCACCAGTTATCGTCAAACCACTGGCCATAAAGCGGGGTCTCGGTCCACGGGCCTGGGCGCTGGCAGCGTGCTGCTTCCAGGAATACCTGCGCATTGGCGGGGGATTGGTCTGGCTGCAGGAAGACGTCGGTTTCGGCCAGATCACGCTGGTTCGGAATCTGGAAGCCAAGCGCTGCCTGCTGGGTCTGCCCCTCAGGACCTGCCAGAAATTCGATGAAACGATAGGCCAGTTCAGCATTGTCCTCACCGGCACTGTTGGCCATAATCGCCAATCCTACAGAACCAGACCACCCGGAAAACGTGCAGTCTTCTTCCCCTGGGTAGGTCGTCAGTTCGCCAGACGGCCCAACGAAGTTCGGAATCACATCCCAGTTGAACGGCAGCACATTGCGGAAGTTGGTGGTTGCCCAACGCCCGGAAGTTGTCATGGCCACGCGCCCCTGCTCGAACAATGCACCCCAACCGATCGATGTGGCGGTTTCGGCAGTCGGACGGATGTTATAAACGTGATCCAGATCGGCGACCCACTGAATGGCGTCGATGGTATTGGGGTCATCCGCAGCCACAAATGTGCGCCCATCTTCGCTTACGATGCGCCCGCCGTTGCCATACACGATGTTCTCAAAGAACACATCGCCCACGCCCCACTGTACGATGTCGTCAGGATCAAAACCCTCTTCGCCTGGGTGCAGCCCCTGGCTGTCCAGGGTAAGCTGGGTGCCTGTTTCCACAACCTCGTCCCAGGTGAGGGGCGTGCCAGGATCAGGCAGCGGGACACCGGCTTCTTCGAACAGATCGGTATTGATGAACACAACCGTTGGGCCGATGTCTTTTGGCAGGGCGTAAAGCTCGCCTTCTCCTGCTGTGCCGGTTTCACCGTCATAGCGGTAGCGCCCCAGTGCAGACGGCCACAAGATTTCCGCATTGATGGTTTCGCTGCCCTGCACAAACGGTTCAAGGCTCACCAGCAGGCCGCGTTCCGCGAAGCTGTAGAAATTGCCGTCTGGAATGTAGGCAATATCAGGAGGGGTTCCAGCGGCAACGCGCGTATTGAGCGCTGTGGCGTAATCACCAGGGATGTGCTCGTAGATAATCTGAACATCGGTGTTGGCTTCATTGAAGGCTGCGGTGAGCTGGGTGAAGACTTCGATTTCTTCAGGGCCGCCCCATCCGACAAACGTCAGGGTTACCGGTTCCTGGGCACTGCTGCTCAGGACTGACAATGTCACCAGCAATACGACAAGCAGAATACGTGTAAAACGATATTTCATAACAAGCTCCTATTGTTTTGTGTATACCAAAACTCATCTCAGGCGCTGTTGGCCAGCAGCCTGGAAATGACAACCGGTATGTCGCTTGGCAGCGGTGAGGGAGCACGGTGGTGCGACTGGGGCGGGTACCCTATTTGGCGGGTGCCGTGCGCGCTTTGTCGCGCAAGCGCAACCGCATCAGAATATCCTGCGGATAGTTGCCGAATTTCGCACCGAAAATGTTCAGGCCACCGGGGATACCGTCTGTTTTGACCCCGATGCGCAGCGTAATGTAATGGCGTTCAGAGAGATTTAACGCGCTGACGGTGACATCAGACAGGCGCACGCCGTCCAAATAGGATCCATCATGGGTCACACGCCACACTTTAAGCAGCCCGTACTGGGTATTCCATTCATCCCACCAGGCAGGGGTCAGCAATCCACGCTGCCCGCCAAAATCGCCGGGGCAGCGCCATGTTCCAATCTCGACCCCGTTCACCCACATGGTGATATCTGAAGGCCAGTCCGGGTTGGAATGCGGCGCTTCTGAACACATTTCTATGCTGACTTGCAGGCTATCCACTTCTGTATGAGGCGCAGGGCGATTAGGAAACCGGTATTCGACGTAACCATGCCTGAACCATAACAATTGTGCGTAGATGTGTTCCGGGTGGTAGAACGTTGCCGGGTCGTCCAGTTCGCCAATGATGCCCAGTTCACCCACCAGGCCGCATGTGGGAGTCGCCAGACAGTCTACATAGGCACCAATCGGCATGGTGATATCGACGATGTTTTCAGCGCTTTCCTGCACAGGCATCGGCAGCTTGATGATGAGCTGGTCATATACCCGCGAACACACTTTCTGCAGGCCGCGGTTGGCAGGTTTCAGCTCTGTTTGGACCAGGCCCGCTTCCTGCAGAATGCTGATGTGCATGGTAGTGGTGGAGGCTGGAATCTCCATTGCATCAGCAATTTCGTTGATACTGCTGATACGGTTGCTGAGGTAGCGCAGGATGGCAATGCGCTTATCAGACGCGAGCGCCTTTAATACCAGTTCAATACGTTCGCTGGTATCGTTGGTATCCAGCGACAGTATGCGCGGTGGCAGGGCGATGGCTTTTGGATCGGTAACCGGCATTTCAAAACGGCTTTCGTAAAAGAAACAGCAAAACCTGCTTTGATTGATAAAAAGATGATATACTGCCTGTGGTGATTTGTCAACGCGTCTACTGGCAAACTGAATCCCAATCTTAATAAACAGACAGTCAGAAGCAAAAGAGGATCGTTCTCATGGCTCCTACAGCGTCTCAACTGGGCGAAACAGGCGAGCAGGTTCACCCCCGGCCACAGCTTACCCGCTTACGCTGGCTAGATCTAACCGGGCAGTGGTACTTCACGTTTGATGATGAGGATCGTGGTTTGGCAGAGGACTGGCTGAATGACTCTGCCGTATTTGACACAGAAATTACTGTGCCATTTCCGCCAGAGTCAAAAGCCAGCGGTATTGGCGATACACGAATGCACCCTGTGGTGTGGTACCGCCGAACCGTCACCATCGGCCCGGAAATGCGTGGTGAACGGATGCTGCTCCATTTTGGCGCAGTGGATTACTTCGCGCAGGTGTGGGTAAATGGCCAGTTGGTGGCAGCGCATGAAGGCGGTCACACACCCTTCAGTGCAGATATCACCACCGCGCTGCACCCTGAAGACGCTGAGCAGGTGATTGTGGTACGTGCGGAAGATCAACCGGAGGATTTGTCGCAGCCGCGTGGCAAGCAGTTCTGGGAACCCGAACCCCGCGACATATTCTATACACGCACCACGGGCATCTGGCAGCCGGTGTGGCTGGAACCAGTGCCCAGAACATACATTACCCGCCTGCGCTGGACACCTGACCTGGATCGCGGTCAGCTTGGGATGCGCATTCGCCTTAATCACAAGCCCCGCCAGCCCCTTCGCCTGCATGTGCGGCTGACCCTGCACAACGTGACGCTGGTTGACGATTCTTACACCATCGGCACGCAGGAAATCCACCGTGACCTGGGACTGGAGGCGACCAGCACCATGAACTGGCGCAAGGTTATCTGGTCCCCAGACTACCCGAACCTGGTGGATGCGGTGGTTACCCTGCTGGATGGTGATACAGTCATCGATCAGGTGGCAAGCTATACAGGGCTGCGAACCGTTGGCGTCGATCATGGTTTTTTCATGCTCAATGGGTCCCCCATCTACCTTAGATTGGTACTGGGCCAGGGCTACTGGGAAGACACCAACCTCGCCCCACCTACGCCGGACGCGCTGCGTGAGGAAGTCCGCCTTATCAAGGCGCTGGGGTTTAACGGGGTACGGGTACACCAGAAAGTAGAAGACCCGCGCTTTCTGTACTGGTGTGACCGCATGGGGGTGATGGTGTGGGGCGAAATGGCAAGCGCGTTCGCGTTCAGCCTGGACGCTGTGCGGCGCACCACGCAGGAATGGCAGGAAGTGCTGGAGCGCGATTACAACCATCCGTGCATTATCTGCTGGGTTCCGTTCAACGAAAGCTGGGGTGTGCCAAACCTGGCCAAAGATCCAGCACAGCAGGCGTTTGTGCGCGCTATCTATCACCTCACCCATACGGTTGATCAGACCCGCCCGGTGATCGGCAATGACGGCTGGGAACATGTGGTGACCGATATCGTCACCATCCACGATTATGCCACCACAGGCGAACCGCTGCGCGAGCGGTACGGAACACCTGAAGCAACTGCCTACACCCTCAAGTCCAGCCGTCCCCAGTTCCGCGCGCTGCTGCTGAACGACCAGTTATTCGTTAACGACCAGACGACCACGAAGGATCAGATGGTGGGCAAAGCGCCGATTATGCTTACAGAGTGCGGCGGCATTGCCTATCATCCAGACCCCGGCACACCCTGGTTCGGCTATGGCACCGTCTCGAATTCGGATGCGCTTCTGGAACGTTACCGCGAAATCATCGATGCGGTGCTGGATAGCCCAACCCTGGTTGGATTCTGCTACACCCAGCTTACAGATGTCCAGCAGGAAGCTAACGGCCTGCTGACCGCAGATCGAAAGCCAAAAGTTGACATCCATGCCATGTATGACATCAACCGCCGCCCCTCAAAGGCCCTTCCCGGCGAAGTGCTCACGCGTATTCAGCAGGCCGCAGAAGCGATCACCTACGATGCAGGGACGGAATAGGCATGACATCCTTCAGCGAGACTTATACAAACCCGGTCTATCCTGAGTACCTGGCCGATCCGTTTGTGCTGCGCCACGAGGGGCGCTATTACGCCTATGGCACCGCCCCGGATCCGGGTGATGGGCGCGTATTTCCGGTGGTTGAGTCAGAAGACCTGGTTCACTGGCGGCTGCATGGCGGGGCGCTTGTCCCGGTTGCCGGTGATCAGTTCTGGGCACCGGAGGTCGCCTATGCCGATGGCACCTTCTATATGTACTATTCTGCGCACGGTGTTCATGGCAGCAACCATCAACTGCGGGTGGCGACCAGCCAAAATCCACGCGGGCCCTTTGTCGATTCCGGACGCCTGCTCGTCCCCAACCAACCGTTCTCGATTGACCCTCATCCGTTCCGCGCTCCAGACGGCACATGGTACCTGTTCTATGCGCGGGATTTTCTCGACACAGATGATGATCACCGCGTGGGGACGGGGATTGTGGTGGATCGTATGGTGAACATGATGACGCTGGCGGGTGATCCGCGTGTGGTGGTGCGCCCCCATGCCGAATGGCAGGTTTTCGAGCGGCAGCGCCCCATCTACGAGCGTATTTACGACTGGTACACGGTCGAAGGTGCGGCGGCGTTGTTTCACCAGGGGCGTTACTACTGCTTCTACAGCGGCGGACGCTGGGAAAACGAAACCTACGGCATCGCCTATGTGGTCGCAGATCATCCGCTTGGCCCGTACCGTTACCCGCCTGCTGCAAAACCGTTGATCACCACGATACCGGGTCGGGTCATCGGGCCAGGGCATCACGCGTTTAACGTGGCCCCCAATGGTGAACCCGTCTACGTTTATCACGCCTGGGACCCTGCCTTTACAGCGCGCACCATGCGCGTTGATCGTTTCGGTTGGGTGGATGATCAGCCTGTTTTCCATACCCCCACATGGACGCCACAGCAGGGGTTCTCATAGGGCAGCGCAGGCATAAGATCGTTTATCAGCGTGCCTTATGGCGGGCGATCAGTGAAACGAATTTCGTTTGGCCGTTTCATTGCTATGATCAGGGTAACGTTCCGCCATCAGAAGAGGATTTTTACGTCATGTCAAAGAAATTTATGGTTACAATTACCAGCGGCCCAGACGACGCAGAACGTGCGACCATCGGCCTGGGCATGGCTTATACTGCCATTCAGTCGCCAGATATGGAAGTCGTTGTGGGCCTGCAATCGAATGGCGTATGGCTCGCAAAAGCCGGCCTGCCAGAACACATTGAGACACACGGGATGCCACCCTTTAAACAGATGCTGGACGGCTTCTTGGGTGCAGGAGGTCGCATTATCCTCTGCGAACCCTGTGCAAATGCCCGCAAACTCACTGCGGAGACCTGCATCTCGGGTGTGTCTATCGTCCCGGCACGGAGTATGGTGGAAGAAATGCTCACCGCAGACCGTACTGTAGTCTACTAATTCCCTCCTCAGTTCCCCGTTTTTCTCCAGCAGAGGGTACTGGCAACCGTGCCCTCTGCTGCCAGCACGCCTGGCCCCGACTGCGCACCGCAATCTATTAACCTCACTTATTGTCATCGATAAGCAGGACTAGTTAAACACAGTGCATCCGTGTGTTACGATTTGAGCAGGAAGCTTAGACCAAGATGAGCACGGCAATGCTGCCCACTGGTGAGGGCGAGCCGCATATCCCTGGCACTGCTCAACAGTTCGCTGGTCGCGCAGGTTGAACGCATGGCGCATTATTCAGAGGAAAAGTGCATATGTTCCACAATAAAGATGATACTGTTTACGAAGTGATACAGAAGCGCGGTGTATCTCGCCGTGATTTTCTTAAGATGGCGACCTTCGCCGCCGCAGCTATTGGCCTGGAGTACACCCAGGTCGGGCGTGTGGTGGCCCAGTTTGAAGCTAAACCACGTGTGCCAGTCATCTGGCTGCACTTCCAGGACTGCACCGGATGTACCGAGGCCATCACACGCTCGCACAACCCCGGGCTTACCACGCTGATCCTCAACGACATCTCCCTGAATTACCATGAGACGCTGATGGCCGCCGCAGGTCACCAGGCCGAAGCAGCCAAAGCGCAGATCATGGCAGACCATTTCGGTGAGTATGTGCTGGTTGTTGAGGGCAGCATCCCCACCCTGCCAGGAATGACCAACATTGGCGGGCGCGCCGCAGTGGATATCCTGCGAGAAGCTGCCGAGGGTGCGCTGGCGATTGTCCCGGTGGGTAACTGCGCCACATTCGGCGGCATCCCCAAGGCTCGCCCCAACCCTACAGGCGCTGTCGGGGTCTGGGATCTGATTGCCGATAAGCCCATCATCAATGTGCCCGGCTGTCCCCCGATCCCGGAAGTCATGACCAATACGCTGACGCATATCCTCGTGCTGGGCACGCTGCCCGAACTCGACGATCTGAAACGTCCGCTGATGTTCTTCGGGCAGACGGTACACGACCGCTGCTCGCGGCGCGGCTTCTATGAAGCTGGCAGATTTGCAGAGTCCTTCGGCGATGAAGGCTACCGGCAGGGATACTGCCTCTATAAACTGGGCTGCAAGGGTCCTACAACCTACAGCGCCTGCCCGTCTATTAAATGGAACGAAGGTACGAGCTGGCCGGTGGAAGCCGGGCATCCCTGCCTGGGCTGCACCGAACCCAGTTTCTGGGATGCCGGCGGCTTCTATGAAGGCCAGGGTGCCATCATCAACCCCCCCAATGTTGCAGCGGCTGCGGCGGTTGGTGCGGTGGCCGGTGTTGGCATGGCGGCCCTGAACAGCGGCACGAAACGCCGGGCGCGCGATGCTCGCGTCGTACTCCCGCCACATGACACGGAGGACAAGTCATGAACTGGACTGAGACCCTGGCACTGGCACGCGGCCCCTTGTTTAACGCCGCGCTGCTGATCTTCATCTTTGGCATGTTCTATCGCTTGGCAAACGTGATTCTGCTGGGCTGGAATCGCAATTATGCCCCGCCCAAAGGCAACAGCTTCATGGGTGCTGTACGCGTGATGCTGCGCAGTTTTCTGATCTTTCCATTCCTGCCACGTCTGCACGAATCCGCCTCGCGCAACCCCATCACCTACATCGCTGGCGCGACCTTTCATGTTGGGCTGTTCGTCGTCGTTATGCTGGGAGCTGCACACATTCTGGTCTGGGATTCGCTGCTGGGCATTCGCTGGCCGTCGCTCCCGCTGCCGATCGTTGATTTCTTCGCAGCAATCACCCTGGTTGCCGTAATCGTGTTGTTTTTCAAC
>CAZQIJ010000151.1:0-9679 GCA_964592955.1 uncultured Anaerolineaceae bacterium | reverse complement strand
GTCTTACGGGGTGCTGCTGCGCGACAGTTCGCCGCGCCTGATGACTGCTGCGCTTCATGCCGTTTACTACGGGTTGGTGGTACTGGATCCTTTGCTGGCGTCGGGATTAGCGATCGCAGATGTGCAGGACGTTGAAACGCTGCAGGAAGACCTTACCCCGCGCGAGTCTCAGGTGCTTCAGCTTCTCGCAGAAGGGCTGCCGAACAAGATGATCGCGCAGCGCCTTAGCATCAGCCCGAACACCGTCAAGTTTCACATCAACGCGATCTTGAGTAAGCTCAGCGTGCAAAGCCGTACAGAAGCGGTCGTGCGCGCCACGCGTTTGGGGTTGGTCATGCTGTAGCCTGTCTGTAGCCTGAAGTAGCGCGCAGGTTAGGCACCGGTCTTCCAGCCATCTGGCGCAGAACGCGGTCCACGGGCTGAATTCAGAAACGGGGGCGAACACACGGGTTCACCCCTAACCGTGTGTTGCCAAAAAACGCGAAACCCGCCTCAAAATCCGAATCCACCCGTCAAGGAAATTTTTTTTGACACGACGCACGCAACGCGTTACGCTTAACATTGCCAAATTACATTTTTGAGGAGACCCCAATGAAAAAGTTTCTGTTTCTGCTGGTATTTTGTTTTGCTGTGTCTGCGCTGCTTGCCCAGGATATGCCTGCACTTGATGATCTTGAAGATGGCTGGACGATCATCGAGCCGGGTGGCGAGACAATGTGTTCTTTTGGTACACCCTACAATTTCCACGTCCGCCCCGCTGAAAGTGACAATCTGCTAATCTACTTTAACGGGGGTGGCGCGTGCTGGTTCGGCCAGCAGTGCGATCCCACAGTCCCGCCCGATACACATACCCCCAGTGTAGAGGTCGCCAACGATCCGAGCGCGGGTGGTGGTATCTTTGACCTGGAGAACGAAGAGAATCCTTTCCTGGACTACACAATCGTCTTTGTGCCCTACTGCACCGGGGATGTTCATATTGGCGGCGGCGACTATACCTATGCATTCGCGGTTGATGGCGAGGAACGCGAAACCGTCATCAATCATCGCGGCTACGAGAATTCGATGGCTGTGCTGAATTGGGTGTTTGAGAACATCGAAGCGCCGGAAACGGTCGTGGTAACGGGCAGCAGCGCCGGTTCGATCCCGTCACCGCTGTATGCTGGAATTGTCGCCGAACAGTACCCGGATGCCAGCATCTACCAGCTTGGCGATGGCGCAGGCGGTTACCGCGCGCCGGATCTGACTTCCGCCGTCTGGACGCCCTGGCAAACGCTGGATATCCTGCCGGAATGGGAAGGGTTTGAAGACGAAACAATTGATACGCTGACGTTTGAAGACCTGTATCGCGCTGCGGCAGAGATGTTCCCACAGATCCACTTTGCTCAGTACAACACGGCTGAAGACGAAGTGCAGATTGGCTTCCTGATGCTGCTCGGTCTCATGCAGCCTGATCTGCCAACCCTGCTGGATGCCAACTATACGGACATTCTGGCGACGGATGAAGATTTCGTCAGCTACACGGCAGGTGGCAGTGTTCACACGATTCTGCGCCTGCCGCAGTTCTACGAATACGAAGTTGAAGGTGTGCGCTTCGTGGATTGGCTGACCGCGTATATCAACGGTGAAACGGTCGAGACGATCACCTGCGCGAACGAAGAAGCCGGTTGCTCGGTATCGCCCGGGGCTGAAGAATAAGGTTACCCGGCTGTACTGCACGCGGTGGGCGCAGCACTGCCCACCGCGTTTTCTGCGCTTCCACACTGCTTCGGCCAATTGAGCATTCCCCCCAATAAATGGGTGAACATGACGTTTTGACCTCCACGACAATTGACTTATCTTCCTCATCCGCGTTTAATTAGAACAAAAGTTCTTTATCGGTCGTCGGTCAAAAAGCGAGGTCACGCCATGTCTCACCCAGAATTCCCCCTGCCGTCATCACGTCGCGGGGAAGCCTCAACACTTGAGAAAACACGCAACATCAGGAAAGTGCCGTTTGTAGAGCTGCTGGATAACCGCCTGCAAGGGGTGGTGTCCAGCGGGTCGGATGTCACACGTGTGTATGTGTCTTACTTTGAAGCGGGTACGATGAATTTCTCGTGCGCCACCAACAACAACCGCCCCTGTTCCGGTGCGGGAGGTTTGCCGTGCAACCACCTGAAGGAGCTGCTGGATGAGGCTATCGACCAGTTTGGTGTGGGGACGGTAGCGCGGTTTCTGGGCGCAGATGACCCGACGCAGATTTCTGCCGCCTACCAATTGCTGGCCAAACGCGGCAGAAACACACATGTGTTTGGGGGCGAAATCTTCAGCCGGTTTCTGGCGAACCTTGAACTGCTGGAACTTCCTGCCGCGTCTGTTCCTGTGCCCGCCATGGCCTGGTTTCAGGAGTGACGGCACGCATGTATACCATTCCTGAAGGCGTCAAGGAAACGTATGACTTCATCCGGCGCATGGATGAAGTTTTGCTGCGGGGCTTCGCTGGTGGGCAAACCCAGGACGCATTAGAGGCGCTCACCCATCTCTACACAGGGACACCCCTGCAAAGCCGTATCGAGGAAGCCGCGCAGGGTATCGCCCAGAATGCGTTCACAGACCGGCATTTCGTGGCGCTGGCTGCTGCCAGAGTGAGCCTCACGGGTATGCTGTATGATGTGCTGCGGGCAGAAGTGCCGAATGTACAGGATCACCCCGGTGAGGGCCTCGCCTTAACCACGATCAGTGACCCGTTCCTGGAGGGTGTGCGGCACTGGCTGATGGAAGTGGCCATCGGCGGTTTCAGCCGTCTGGAAACGCGCGCGGTTATGGCTTTTCTGCCCACGCTGGAAGGGCTGCGCGCGAAACCGGAATTTGTCGGCTTAGGCGCGCTGCTGACCGGGTTTGTGGGGGAGATGCTCGCCGCGCTGCCAATCCAGAATGCTGCGGATATAGCACTCTTTCGCTGGTGCGACCTGTGGAGCGCTGCCATGATCCAGGCTGTGGGGCTTGTTGTGCCGCAGGCCGACGCCGAGACGGTATCTGGCATGGTGTATCCTCTGGGGTTCGATGTGCGCCAGCACCCGCAGATGTTCAGCGTGGTCGTTTATGCGGCGCTGGATGATGGGCATGGGCTGCGGCTCGTCCGGCAGACGTTTTCACGCTTCACCGTAGAGGCCATCGGCAGCGATGAACGCTGGCTGCTGCTGCCGGAGCTGACCCCGTTCGCCCACAGCCTGGAGAATGGGACCGGGCTGCGCATCCAGGAGATGCGTGTTTACCCGTCCGGGGACATGGCATTCTTGGGCGGCGAAACCGGTGCAGCCTACAACCCGGTGCATGTGGCGCGCGACGCGCTGGCGGCAGGTGCGGCGTTTCCACCGCTCCCGGCGCTTTTCCGCCATCCCGTGCAGCTTGCAGAGCCGGTCGCGCTGACCGGGTTTAAGTTTGAAGAAGATGTGCTGATCTTTCCTGATGGCACAGAGATCGCAGTGGATGTGCGGCGCGATGACCCGCACATTGACCGTAAGACGACCGGTGTCTTTGGGCTGATGCGCTGCGATGCGGGACGCTGGACGCTGCACGCGCTGACGGCGGAGGCCAAAGGCAAGGTCACGTTCACCGCGCAGAAGGCTGCCGGGCTGCTGACCAAACCGCCGAAGACGAGCGCGGTCGCTACGTTAGAGGAACGCGCCAGCCGTCTGCTGCGCGATACCAAACAGAAAGCGAGCCAGCCATGAGCGGCGCGCCAGCACGCACTTCGCAAGACATTCTCCAGCGGCGGCAGGTGGTTCACTGGCGGCTGCTTTCCGCGATGTTCGGATACACCGAGCAGGCCCCGAACTTCGAAGCGATGGCGCAGCAGGTGGTAAGTGAGGTGGGACTGCCGGAGATGATTCTGCACCCAACCATTGCCATCGATACGCTGCTGCATCACTATCCGGAGCTTGAGGCTGAATTCACGCTCGAAGTACAGCCAAACGAGCCGGAATCCCAGACCCTGCGGCGCGGTCTGATCTTTGGCAAGCTGATGCTGAACGCCTTTGGCCCAAACACGCAGACCCCTACCTGCACCGCACAGCAGTACGCGCAGTGGTTGAAAGATGTAGAGCACCTGGAGCGCGCGCTGGGGTGTGCGAAGGGCAGTTTGCGCGGCGGTGGCAGCGGGATGAAACCCGGCACGGGCCAGAGCCAGGGCGCAAAAGGCAACGGCGGCACAGGCGGCAGCGGTAGCGAGGGGGCCGGGACGATGCCAGGGTCCGGTTTCGATATCCCGCTGGAAGAGATCCGGCGCGCGCTGGCCGGGCTGGATAAAGACCTGATCGAGCGTATGGCGCTGCGTGAACTGCTCTCAGACGACAAGCTGGCGCAGCAGATTCAGCCGTCGATGGCCATTGTCGAGCAAATCCTGCGCGATAAGTCGAACCTTTCGGGTGTGGCACTGAACCATGCACGGCGCATCGTTCGCCAGTACATTGACGAATTGGCCGACGTGCTGCGCCTGCAGGTGATGCAGGTGGTCAGTGGCAAAATTGACCGCTCTGTGCCGCCCAAGCGTGTGTTTCGCAACCTGGACCTTGACCGCACCCTTTGGAAGAACCTGATCAACTGGAATCCCCAGGAACAGCGCCTGTATGTGGACAGGCTCTACTTCCGGCATTCGTCGCGCAAGAAACTGCCCACGCGCATGATCGTCGTGGTAGACCAGTCCGGGTCGATGGTCGATGCGATGGTGCAGTGCACGATCCTGGCGTCGATCTTTGCCGGGCTGCCGCATGTCGATGTACACCTGCTGGCCTTCGATACCCGTGTGATTGACCTGACAGCCTACATCAGCGACCCGTTTGAGGTGCTGATGCGCACCAATCTCGGCGGCGGCACCCACATCAACCTGGCCTTGCAGCAGGCCCAGCAGAAGGTGGAAGATCCGCGCCGCACGGCAGTGGTGCTCATCACAGACTTCTACGAAGGCGGCAGCGATCAGGTGCTGCTCGATACCATCACCGCCATCAAACAATCCGGGATGCACTTTATCCCGGTGGGATCGGTGAACAGTTCCGGGTATTTCAGCGTGAACGAATGGTTCCGCACACGGCTTAAAGCGATGGGGATGCCCGTTCTGACCGGGACTCCGAAGAAACTCATCGCAGAACTGAAGAAACTGATCGTCCTTTAGACCCCTAAACCATCCAACACCTAAGGAGAAAATGACCATGAATGACAGCATCCTGCGCCTGCCTGCGGAAGCTAAATATGCCGAAGAACTGGAATATCTCGCCGCTGCCGACCAGGGGCAGCGCCCCGCCAACTGGTGGCTGACCCCGCGCATGGTGCGGGTGTTTGTGCTGGGCAGCAGGCCGTCAGATAAACTCGACCGGCAGATCGACCAGAAGTGGTACGGCGACCCCACTATTGTGGAGCGCGCGATTGTGACGCTGGCCTCGGATCGCGGCCTGCTGCTGATCGGTGATCCCGGTACCGGCAAAAGCTGGCTGGCAGAACTGCTGGCCGCTGCGGTCTGCGGCAATTCGACCTATGTGGTTCAGGGCACCGCCGGGACCACCGAAGATCAGATCAAGTACTCGTGGAACGTAGCGCTGGTGATCGCTGCCGGCCAGTCACACGAGTCCATGATTCCATCGCCGATCATGACAGGGATGTTACGTGGCGCGATCGGGCGTTTTGAAGAACTGACACGCTGCACGAGCGATGTGCAGGACGCCCTGATCTCGATCATGAGCGAGAAGTACGTCGCAATCCCTGAACTGAAAGACGACAACACCGTGTTTGCGCGGGCCGGGTTCAACATTATCGCCACAGCCAACAGCCGGGATCGCGGTGTGAATGACCTGTCCTCGGCGCTCAAACGCCGCTTTAACTTCGTCCATATTCCGGTGGTGACCAATAAGAAGCAGGAACGCGAGATTATCCTGTTCCGCACGCAGGAACTGCTGGCGCGCCAGAGTTTCTCGGTCAGCATCCCGCCAACGCTGCTGGACGTGCTGCTGCAAACTTTTGCCGACCTGCGCGAGTCGTCTTCCGCCGCGACGACCGAAGACGGGCGTCTGGAATCCGCGCTATCGACTGCCGAACAGATAGGTGTGCTGGAAGACGCAGTGCTGCACTCCAACTACTTCGGCGAGAGCCACATCAACGCGCATATCCTGGCGCGCTCGCTGATCGGTACCCTGGTGCGCCGCCTGCCAGAAGACATGTCCGTCATGAACAAATTCTGGAACAGCGTGGTCGCCAGCCGCAGCGAAGCGCAGCAGGGCGAATGGGTGGATTTTCTGGCGGGTGGCCAGGAAGCCATGCAGGTCCTTCAGAAGTAGCCGCCCATGACGAGCGAGACACTTCACCAACTCAACGAGCATCTGCGCACCGCTGCAGAAGCGTTTGCCGGGGATGCCTTCAGCGATCTGATGGCGCGCTTTGTCCACGACGTGGAACGCGCTATGGCGGAACCGTTGGAGATCTTCCCGGTGGCGCACCATTCACCGGCATCTGCGCTGCATCTGGTGAGGCGCTTGCAGGAGCGCCCACCTAAAGCCATCTACATCGAATTGTGCGAAGACCTGCTGCCGCTGGTGCAGAATCTGGCACACTGCAAGCTGCCAGTGGCGCTGCAGGCCTTTGCCTCCGAAAGCGAGACGCTGCCCCCGGATGCACTCCCGGTGACAGTCGTTGCGCCCTTAACCGAAGCATCGGCGGAATTCCAGGCTATCGCCTATGCCCTGACGACGCCAGACACCCACCTGCTGTTTGTGGATCGCGCGGTCGATTACGTCTTTCAGTGGGATTCCAACTGGAAGCGCAGGCTGTCTGGCGAGAGTGACCATAGTGGGGGTGAAGAAGGCGAAGAAAGCAGTGTTGACCTGCACGGTACGGCGGTCGGTGTCACGGTCGGCGATCTGATGCCGACGTTCGACGCGTTTCTGGAATTCCTGCTGCGCAATTCCAATACGCGCCATTACATGGAATGGTGGGAGCAGTATGTGGAGCGTGCCATCATCGCGGCGGGCTATGATGCTTACCGCCAGGTGATGTTTCTCATTGGCAGCCTGATGCGCCACCTGGGACGCCGCGAGAGCGACCTGCACGAAGACCGGCTGCGCGAAAGGTTCATGTGGACGCGCATGAAGCAGCATATGCGCGAACATCACATCGACCCGCGCGATGCCATCTACATCTGCGGTGCGGCCCATACGGCCAGCGATGTTGAGGAATTCGGGACCGCTAACGCGCTGGAGTGGGCCGAACTGCCCGGCCTATCCAGTACGCCCTGGCTGTATGGCATTATCCCATCCAGTTTCGTCGCCATCGAGCACCAGTTCCAGCATCCCGCTGGGACGGTGTCGCTGGCAGAAACAACCTGGTTGAAGGGGTTACAGGCCGGCAGCATCCGCGCCTTTGACCTGAAAACCGGCAAACCGAAGAAACAGAAGAAGGCTAATCTGCGGGCGGCGGTGCAGCACCCGCACATACTGGCGGCTTTCCTGACGCAGGCACCTGAATATGCCGCCGCCGACCACGAACAACTGCTGCAGTGGTGTGTCGATATTGTGGCGTTGGCGCGCAAGAACGGGTATCTGGCCAGCACTGCGGACTCAATCGCCATTTACGAGACATCATTTCTGCTGGCGGCCATGCGCAACCGCGCGCAGCCCTCGCCCTACGATTTCGCAGACGCCGCTATCACCTGCCTGGAAAAAGACCGCACCCCAAAGAAGCGTAATGTCGCGCACCTGTGCCAGATTCTGCTTGGCGGAGACCGGGTGGGCATGGTGGGCTATGCCTCGCTGCCGCCGCTGGCGCAGAATATCTATGACCGGCTGGAGCCGCTCGGTGTCAACCTCTATGCCAAGACCAACCAGCGCGCCCTGCTGGACTTCAAGACCCGTCCTGAACTGCGCGACGCTTCTGGTGTGCTGTGGAAGCTGCATTATATGCTGGGACAGAACATCGTGAAGCCGATTGTGGGTGAACGCAAACTGGGTGTTGTGGCCATCCAGGAAAGCTGGGATGTGAACATCGGCAAACACCAGCACGCCGTCATTCAACTGGGTTACGAAGGTGTGACGCTGGAACAGGTGCTGGAACAGCGCATGAAGCGCGCCGCCTTCGATGAAAAGGCGACCGCCGCGCTTGCCTTGCAGACCGCGGAAGACGCGCTGATCTATATGAACAGCCCGCGTTTGGTGCGTGAGCTGGGCCTGCATGCCCGTTACCTGCTGGAACAAACCAACAACGCCGAAGAAGCGCCCGAAATCTTCCAGCGCGCGCGGCGCTTGGTGCATTACTACCGCACCACCCCAGACGGCCTGCCAGACTGGATCCAGCAGTTGGTGGCCACGGGCTACGCGCATTATGCGTCGCTGCTGCCCAAAGCCTTCGCGGATGGCGGCACGACGCCTGATCAGATCGCGGGTATGCTGGGCTTCATCTTCACACTGGAAAGCCTGGCGCTATCACTGGGATGCCAGCGCAGCCAACTGCTGATCGGCGTGCAGGGCGCGGCACTGCAAGACATCCCTCCGGATAAAATCGGGCTGCTGTGGACAACCGAATGGCTGTTGAAACAGCGCACGGTTGCGACAATGCGCGCCTACTTCCACGATGTGCTGAACGATGCGCTGCGCCTCCCTGTGCTGCCGCAGTATCTTAACGGGTTCGTGCTGTCGTTGAACTTTGCCACGGGGATGGCGCGCTTTGTGGTGGAGCTGCTCAGCCACATCTTCGCCGCTGTGGGGGATGTTACGCTGCTGCCCTGGCTGCCTGGGCTGCTCATCCAGCTTCGCCAGCATCAGGATGTGCTGGCCCCGCTGATGAAGGAAGCTTCGGCGGTGTTTCCGCTGTCGCTGGCCGGTTTCGCCAACTGGCAGCCCTCCTGGTTGGACTCTGCCCCGGCGCTACAGCCGCAGCAGCCCCACCTTGCGTTTACGGACGATGAACGCAAGGTGCGCGACCTGCTTTTCTCCCACCGCGAAACAGCCAATGCTGCCGCGCAGATCCTGGGTGTTGTACCGCTGGAATGGCGCGAGGGCGCGTCTGTCCCACACGCAGCCACACCAGGGCCTGGTGCCGTGCGAACGCTGCTGGACTCCGCGCCACATACGATGAAAGCCGCCGCTGATTTGCTCGGAAATACCCCTTGAGCCTGACGTTACGTCAGGGTGTAGACTGTCCGGCGTTCGTCGGACAGTCTTATAAGGAGTACAACCCATGAATTTTCACCATGTGGATACTGAATCCATTTACCGGCGGATGCTGGCAGCGCCAGACGCCGCAGCGCGGCAGGAGATCTTTGTGGATGAACTCGTCGCCCCGTTTATGGGGCTGGTGAAGTTTTTCGGCGGGGATGGCCTGAGTGTGTTTGCCATGTGGCGTATGCAGCCAGAGCAGTTCGCCGATCCGTTGATGCTGGCGCGTGTGGAGCGGCTGGCGGCGGCCAATGCCTGGAAACGGGCTGGCGCGGCGCTGGAAAAAGGTTGGGCGGCTTTCGCGCCGTATCATGACCGCATCGAACACCGCGAAATCGTCTTCGCGCTGACGCTGTGTGATATGGTCGCAGCCCCCTGGACGCGTGGGTACACCGGCTTCGGCGCAATTCCGGGGTGGATCATGACGAGTTATGGCATTCCTGATGATTACAACCTGGCCCGGCTGGAGGCAGCCACCGCCCATGAGCTGCATCACAATCTGGCGG